>NZ_JANSIL010000001.1:0-13510 GCF_047462015.1 Synechococcus sp. R5-13
AGCCCTGCCGCATCTCAACCATCTGAGCCTCAAAGCGCTCAGCCGACCGCTGCTGCTCGGCCCGCATTTCTTGGATTTGTTCTTGTTGTTGCTGAAGGTTGCGAATCAGCCACTCCTCTTGTTCTGGGGTCATGGGAAAGGTCTGAAGATATCCCTTCAATTCTAGTCAGTTGGGGATGGGATCCCGTTGAGCTGCCAAGAGAAGGGCATTGACAATGGCAGCAGCAACTGGGGATCCGCCTTTGCGGCCCTCCACCCGAATCTGGGGAACATCCGTTTGCGCCAACGCCTGCTTGGCCTCTTCCACCGCCACAAATCCCACCGGCACTCCGATCACCAAAGCCGGCTTGACCCGCTGTGCCCGAATCTCCTCCACCAAAGCCAGCAACGCGGTGGGGGCATTGCCAACGACAAACAGGGCTTCTGGATAGCGGCGTGCCAAGTTCACCATCCCATTGGCGGCGCGGGTTTGACCGGGCCAACGGGGCTCCTCCACCCAGTCCAAAGCACAGTAGAGGGGGATCCCTTGGGCTTTCAGACCTGACTGGATCCCAGCTGCCACCATCCTGACATCGACAATGACAGGCTGCTTTTGCCGTAGGGCTGCCAGGGCGTGTTCAACGGCGTTGGGGCCGAAGAAAAAGCGATCCCGCAGCTCAAAGTCGGCAGTGGCATGAATGGCACGGCGCACCACCTCATAAGGGATCCCTTGCCAGGGGTGGGGGCCAATCTCTTGATCGATCTGGCGGAAGCTGGCAGCAGTGATTGGGTCTACCTGGAAGGCTTCATTCATTGGGTCTGGAGTCAGGGGCACAGTCATGCTGGCATGTCCTGGAAGATATAGAAGAACCGGTGGCAAAGTACGTCCTATTAAATGATGAGCCGAGGAAACCACTAAGATTGGTCTAGCCTAAATTGGAGATGAGCCTATTGTTATCACCCACTTCTCCCTTGCACGGACTCGACTCCCATCCTTCCCCTTCTGCTCCCGTCGGCGCCAATTCCGTCGGCAATCCCGGTTTCTCCTCTGCTGATGCGCCCTCCCCTTCCCCAACGGGTAGCGACAGGGATCCCTTGTCGGCTTTGCCTCGCTACGGCTACTCCCAAACCTGGCATTGGCGGGGCTGGCCCATCCATTTCACTTACACTCCCAGTCGTGCCCAAACCCTTGCCGGTGTCGTCAACTTGACGGCAGCTCCGGCCCTTTTAATCCATGGATTTGGAGCGTCAGTGGGTCATTGGCGCCACAACATTCTCCCTCTGGGATCCCAGCGCTCCGTCTATGCCCTCGACCTGCTGGGATTTGGCAAGAGTGCCAAGCCGGAGATCGCCTACAGCGTTGATCTGTGGGTGGAGCAGGTGTACGAGTTTTGGCAAACTCACATTCAGCAGCCCAGCATCCTGGTGGGCCATTCCATCGGGGGCTTGGTGGGAGTCATTGCCGCCGCCCGCTATCCCCAGATGGTGAAGGGCCTGTGCTTGATTAGCTGCGCCGATGGGCCCCATCCGGAAGAATTGCCCTCTCCCTGGGATGCTCTGGTGCGAGCCCTCTGCGAAGGGATTCTGTCGTTGCTGGGGTGCCCCCTCACTTATCCCCACCTCTTCAACTGGCTGCGACAAACCGAGGTGCTACGAGCTTGGATCAAGAATGTCTACAAGCGGGATGAGCAGGTGGATGACGAGCTGGTGCAGATCTTCCAGAGACCGGCCTTTGAGCCGGGGGCAGCCCACGTGTTTTTGGACGGTCTGAGGGCCATTCTCTGCCGCCGCTTCGACAGCCCCAAACGCCTGCTGCCCACCCTAAAAATGCCTATCTTGCTACTTTGGGGCCGAGAAGATCCGGCAGTGCCCAGTTTTTTGGCAGACCAATTTAAGCGCTGGCAACCTGCCCTCACCTTGGTGAAGCTGCCGGGAGTAGGCCACTGCGCCCACGACGAGCTGCCTCACTGGGTCAACACCCTCATCGGGGAATGGGCGGCCAGTCTGGAGACCTGCCCTGACTTGCCCACCCCCCTTCAGCGGGATCCCCGAGTCGGCTAGCTCAGCAAGTGATCTGAGCTATTCCCGGCAAGGTGCCACAAGTGAGGGCTATCGGCACAGGGCCCCCCCCCAGCTTGGAACACCCCCAAGCCAAATCCCAGCCTGCCGCCGGGAAAAGGGATCCCGCTCAGAGATCAGGGGGCAGCTTGAGGATCTGATGCTGGCGCATCCCCTGCCAGCGGCGAATGAGATCGCCATCAATACCGAACTGATCCAACGCCTTCACCACCACAAAATCCACCAAATCTAGGATGGTACGCGGCTGGTGGTACCAAGCTGGAATGGCCGGAACAATGCGCGCCCCCGCTTCTGCCAGAGTGGTCAAGTTGCGCAGGTGGATCAGGCTAAAGGGGGTTTCCCGCGGCACCACCACCAAGCGTCGTCCCTCCTTGAGCTGCACATCAGCAGCCCGCTCCAGTAGATCCGAGCTCAAGCCGGCAGCCAACTTGGCAACTGTACCCATGCTGCACGGGATCACCAACATCCCCTGGGTGCGATAGGAGCCACTGGCAATGGTTGCCCCCACATCCTGCCAGCGATGACAAACTAGGGATCCACCGCTGCTCTCGGCTTGCTGTCGCCAAAAGTGGGCCTGCTTGCGGGGGTCTGTCGGCAGCAGCACCCCTTGTTCTCCCTGCCACACCTGATAGGCCGCTTTGGAGGCCACCACTTCGACGCGGTAGTCCAGGCTGAGCAGAACATGCAGAGCGCGCACAGCATAGAGCATCCCTGAAGCGCCTGATACGCCAAGGATGATGGGCAGAGAGGATGTCAAGGGCCGCTGGGGAACGTCTTCTGCTCAAGTCTAGCGAGGGGAGCCGTCCCTCGCCTGCTCAGGAGATCCCTAACCCACCGCTCCAAAAGACTTGCACAACGCGGGATAAAAATGCTCCTGGCACAGGTTGAAGGCAGCGCTCAAGCCCCAGTCTGACTCTTCTCTGTTAGGTCTGCAGATTTTGCCGCCCGTTGCGGATCACCCGCAAGGACTCCACCAACCGCAACTCCAAGTCTTGCAACACCTGATCCACGTAACGGTGGGCCTCCCGCTGCAGGCGCTCCGATTCCTGCAGTGTCTGTCGCCGCACCTCCTCACTATGTTGATAGGCTTGTTGCAATAACTGCTCCGCCTGAGCTTGGGCCTGTCGCAGAATCGCCGATTCGTTGAGGAGCTGCTCAGCCCTACGTTGGGCCGCGGCCACAATTTCTTGGGCGTAGCGATTGGCCTCTGCCAAGATCCGATCCCGCTGGCGCAGCAGTTCCTCCGCTTCCTCCAGGGCTGTCGGCAGGTTCAGGCGGATAAAGTCTAACTGCTCCAGAATCTTTTCCTCTTCAATAAGGGTGCGAGACCAAAACAGGCGAGGGCTACTGAGAATGGCTGCCTCCAATTGATCCAGGGCCTCCTGGACGCGCATCAGAGCCAGGGTCTGATCCCCAAAGGGTACGCCGGCACGATTGGAAGGATCAGAGGGCAATTCTCGCATCAGTCTATGAAGAGGGGAGGCTGCACTGAGCAAAAGAGCAGATCAGGCAGGATAACGCCTACCATATCAGGTTCTCGGTTTCCTGAATCTGCGCAGTCTCCCCTTCGCTCCAACCACTCTTCGTGAAGTAGATGTTCTTTTTGATATGAGGGGACGATGGACTTTCTCCCTCGCGGAGGCTGTGAGCCAAGCGGCAGAGAGGCTGCTTACCGGTCGGTTGGTGCCACAGCGGCTGGGGAGCCGAGGTTGCTCGGCTGCCAAAAGAGCGCCAATGGAGGAGATTTATAGTCATTTTGAATAGGAATAAAACATTTCCGTTGCCTTGCTCTCCAACCCCCCTCTCCCAGAGAGATGAGCTGGGGGGTCGCGGCAGCGGCGCGGAGCGTTTGGGGAGTGTCTCAATCTAGTTTGAGATGACTACACTTTTTGAGTTGCCGCCAGTTCCCTGAAGATGGCCAGCCTCCAGATGGTTGACAGCTACCTATGGCACACTGAGAAAAAAGGAGTTGGAGCCCCAGCCTCTTATGCCACAACCGCAGCCCCCCAGAAGACTGGAAGACCAGTTTGTGGAGAATGTCTCCCGTTATCCCACTTACTTTATTACCGTTTTGCTGGGGGGGATCTGGGCTGGCCTCCAGCCTTTTGTCGGCCTGTATCGCAAAAGTCCAACAGCGGCGGCTATGGTTACGCTGGGATCCCTTTTGTTGCTTCTATTTGTTTATTTCACCCTGCGAGGCATGACAGGGAATACCTTTTGGCCAGATTGGCCAGAATAGATACTGGGTTGAGGTTGGGGCCCATGGGCGAAGCTGTGCAGTGGACGCCGGCAGCATAAGCACGCCTCAAGGGGATCCCTCTTTTTCGCCCCACTGCTGACAAGAAGTAAAGTGCTCCGCACCGCTCGCGCGAATGAAAAGTTTGCCCCGGAATGGTGGCGGTCTATGGGCAGGCCAAGCCTCAATTGGCTCTTCAGGGATCCCGGCTGCAAGCTGTAGCGAGGGGATTGGATTTGCCGCTAGCTTGGTAGAGGTGTTCTCCTCCGTTTTTTGAACTCATGGCAGATTGGATCCTGTTGGCGCTGGTGGGTTCTGCAACCTACCTGCTGCTGCAAAAAAGTGTAGCCCGCCTTTCGAAGGTGCCGTGGCGGATCCTGTGGCTGGTGATGATGCTGCCCCCTTTGGTTTGGGTGCTGGGGCGTCAGGTGTTTCAGTACGAATTGCCTCCCTTGCTGATGTTGCTGCTGTTTCTCACCTCCTACTTTACCAGCATGACCTTGGTGAGACGAGGGGGTATTCGACCCTCAACCGGAGGCCCTCGGCCAGAGGTGGAAAACTCCTCTCCAGAAGCGGATCCCTCGCCGGCTGGGGAACCTGAGCCAGAGGAAGAGGAGGAAGACGGCGCCGCAGATCCGGTCTCGCTGGCTCTTGCCCACACCCCCATCTCCGAAGTGCCGCGGGAGAAGCTGAGCCATTGCTTCCCCTGGAACGTCTTTTATTTGCAAAATGTGGAGTACCGCCCCCAGGCGATCATCTGCCGGGGCAACTTGCGGGCGGATCCCAGTGAAGCCTATGAGCGGGTGCAGCAAAACGTGGAAACCACTTTCGGCAAACGCTTTTTGGTGGTGCTGCAGGAGGGGTTTGCCGGTAAGCCCTTTTTTGCCTTGGTGCCCAACCCGGCGGCGCGGCGCTCCCCGGCGGACAGTCGAGAGTTGCCGCTGCTGGCTTTGGGGCTGTTGCTATTCACCTTCTGGACAACCCTCAGTGCTGGGGCCCACGCGGCTGGGGTTAGCCCTGACCGGCTGCTGCATTTGCCCTCTCTGATGAAAGGATTGCCCTATGCGGTCGGGATCCTTGCCATTTTGGGATCCCATGAGTGGACTCGTTACTGGGTGGCCCGCCGCCACCACATCAAAACCTCGCTGCCCTATTTCATCCCGGTGCCTTTTGTCCTAGGAACCTTTGGGGCGTTTATCCAGTTGAAAGAGCCGGTGCCCAACCGCAAGGTGTTGTTTGATATCGCCGTCGCCGGGCCGCTGGCAGGGAGCCTTGTTGCTTTGGGCATGTTGTTGCTGGGGCTGGTGTTTTCGGCGCCTGCAGATCCTCCCGCAGTGCCGGAGGGGCAGCCGACCCCGATTAGTTTTCATCGCATTGACCCGCGCCTATCGGTGCTGCTGGCAATTCTGGCCCGCATGGTGCTGGGGGATCAGTTGCAGCCGGGGCAGGTGATCGAGCTGCACCCGCTGGCCTTTGCCGGCTGGCTGGGGCTGGTGGTGATCGCGTTTAACGTGATGCCGGTGGGCCAACTGGATGGGGGGCACATTGTCCACGCGGTGTATGGACAGCAGATGGGAGCGAATGTAGGCCGGGTAGCCCGCTGGTTGGTGCTGCTGCTGGCCTTGACGGTGCAGCCTTGGCTGTTGCTCTGGGCGCTGCTGCTGTTTGTGATTTCCAGTGCCGACGAGCCGGCCCTCAACGATGTGACGGAACTGGACGAGGCCCGGGATCTGCTGGGGCTGGGGATGCTCACGCTGCTGGTGCTGATCCTGCTGCCGGTGCCGCCGTTTTTGCAAAATGGGCTGGGCTTGGCCTAGATCCGGGGTAGGATCCAAACCGCCCCTGACCTCGTTCTTCTCTCATGGAACGCAGCTTAATCGTTCAAAAGTACGGCGGTACCTCTGTCGGCTCTGTCGAGCGTATCCAAGCCGTGGCCCAACGGGTGGCCCACACGGTGGAGCGGGGACATCGGGTGGTGGTGGTGGTCTCGGCAATGGGGGATGAAACCGATCGCCTTGTGGATCTGGGGGAACAGATATTGCAGGGATCCCCGACCACGCCGGCTCAGTTGCGGGAATGGGATATGCTCCTTTCCACCGGTGAGCAGGTGAGCATTGCCCTGGTGGCTTTGGCGCTGCAACGCCTGGGGTGTCCTGCCCTTTCCATGACGGCAGCCCAGGTGGGCATTGTCACCACTCGGGATCACAGCCGGGCCCGCATTTTGCACATCCACACCGACCGCCTGTGGCAGCACCTGGAGCGGGAAGAGGTGGTGGTGGTGGCCGGGTTTCAGGGCATCACCAGCCTGGCGGAGCTGGAGATCACCACCCTGGGTCGGGGGGGATCCGACACCACGGCGGTGGCCTTGGCAGTGGCTTTGGGAGCAGAGCTGTGTGAGATCTACACCGATGTGCCGGGGATCTTCACCACGGATCCGCGTAAGGTG
Organism: Synechococcus sp. R5-13; assembly: GCF_047462015.1. Taxonomy (NCBI): domain Bacteria; kingdom Bacillati; phylum Cyanobacteriota; class Cyanophyceae; order Synechococcales; family Synechococcaceae; genus Synechococcus; species Synechococcus sp. R5-13. The sequence continues at coordinate 6,741 of NZ_JANSIL010000001.1, forward strand.
CCTGAGGCCAGGCTGTTGCCGGAGATCACCAGTGATGAAATGTTGGAGCTGGCCAGCTTGGGGGCCCAGGTGCTGCATCCCCGCTCGGTGGAAATTGCCCGCAACTACGGTGTGAAGCTGCGGGTGCGCTCCAGCTTGGAGCCGTTGCAGGCGGGATGCGAGGGCACTCTCATTCTTTCTCCTCCCCCCCGTCCTCGTGCTGCCGACAGCAGTATCGAGCTGGGCCTGGCGGTGGATACGGTGGAGCTGGATCGGGATCAGGCCAAGTTGGTGTTGGTGGGGGTGCCGGATCGCCCTGGCATTGCCGCCCAGCTCTTTCAGGGGATCGCGGCAGCAGGGGTGAATGTGGATTTGATTTTGCAGTCCCTCCAGTTCACAGCCTCTTGCGCCAGCGGGACGGACTCCTTGCCGCAGGGATCCGTGCCCCAGCCCACCAATGACATTGCCTTTACGGTCAGCCGGTCGCAGGTGGCCGAGGCTGCAGCCGTTGCCCGGCGGATTGGCCAAGAGCTGCAGTGTGCAGCGGTGATTGTGGATGAGGCGGTGGCCAAAGTCAGCATTGCCGGGGTGGGGATGATGGGCCGACCTGGGATCGCGGCGCAAATGTTCCAGGTGCTGGCCGAGGCCGGGATCAATTTGCAGATGATCTCCATGTCCGAGATCAAGGTGAGCTGTGTGGTGGCTGCGGAGCGGGCCGGTGATGCCGCCTTGGCTCTGGGAGAATCGTTCCAGGTGATCCCCCACTTGCATCGGGCAAAGATGCCGGCTGCCCCTCAAGACAGCCACCCGGTACGCGGTGTTGCCTTGGATTTGAAGCAATCGCGGCTGGGCCTTCGCAAAGTGCCGGATCGTCCGGGAACTGCCGCCCATTTGTTCGGGCGCTTGGCGGCTGCCGGGATCATCGTGGACACCATCATCCAAAGCCAGCGGGGCTACCACAATGGGATCCCCAGCACCGACATTGCCTTCACCGTGCCTCAGGATCAAGCGATGGCTGCTGAGGCGGTCTGTCGGCAGGTGGCCGAAGAACTCCAGGCGGCAGGCGTTGACGCAGATCACGACATTGCCAAGGTCAGCATTGTCGGCGCTGAGATGGAAACCTATCCCGGCGTCGCTGCCCGTCTGTTTGCAGCTCTGGCCGAGGCGGGAATCAACATCGAGATGATCGCCACCTCGGAGATCAAGGTGAGCTGTGTAGTGCGCCGGGATCGAGGGATCCCGGCCTTGCAAGCTATTCACCGCGCTTTCCGGCTGGACTGCCCCTAGCCTGCCTTAGGGTTGAGCCGCCAGCAGCAAGGGAAAATGATGGGCGTTGGGGGCGTGCATCACTTGGATCCCCAAGTTGGCGCGGTTGAGGAGATCGGCGTAGGTGGGAATGAACCGGCCCTGGCTGTCCAGGATGGACTGGTTGAAGTTCAAGCCGTTCAAGTTAAAGGCCATTATGCCGATACCTATTGCCGCCGCCCAAATCCCCACTGTGGGCAGGGCCGCCATCCAGAAGTGGACGGAACGGCTGTTTCTCAGGCCCAGGCCGGGGAACCCCAGCCGCCCCAAGAACGCGTAGTGCCCGGCCAGGAAGTTGTAGGTGACTTCCTCCTGCCCGAAGCGGTAGCCGGCATTTTGTGACTCTTCTTCCGAGGTCTCGCGGATTAGGCTGGAGATCACCAGGGAGCCGTGCAGGGAGGCCAGCAGAGCGCCGCCAAAGACGCCGGCCACCCCCAGCCAGCTAGCAGGGTGCATGAGGATATTGTGCTCCGCCTGGAAAGCCAGCATGAAGTAGAAGGTGCCGGCGATCCCCAGGGGCAAGCCTTCCGAGAAACTGCCCTGGCCGATGGGGTAGACCAAGAGCACTGCCGTAGCCGCCGCCGCCGGAGCGGAAAACGCCACCGCAATCCAGGGGCGCATACCCAAGCGATAGCTCAGCTCCCATTGCCGGCCCAGGTAGCACCACACCCCGATCAGGAAATGGAGCACGATCAGTTGGTAGGGGCCGCCGTTGTAGAGCCATTCATCCAAAGAAGCGGCTTCCCAAATGGGATAAAAGTGCAGGCCAATGGCCGCTGAGGTGGGCACCACCGCCGCCGAGATGAGATTATTCCCCCCTATCAAGGATCCGATCACCGGCTCGCGGATCCCATCCACATCCACCGGCGGAGCAGCAACAAAAGCGATCACAAAACAAAAGGCAGCCGCCAACAGCGTCGGGATCATCAACACGCCAAACCAGCCGATGTACAGCCGGTTTTCGGTGCTGGTTATCCATTGACAAAAGCCATTCCAACTCCAGAGCTGCCGTGCAGCCGAGGAGCGGCGAATTACCGTACTCATAGGCCAACTCCTAAAGAGACAAAACCATTCTTTGCTTTGTCGGCTTCCTTGAACGGGGCAAAACTCTTCCCGCGCCGACCGCCAAAAGCGTCTCCTTCTTTCAGGCTAGACAGTTTTAGGGACGCCGACAGGGATCCCTAACTTTCGCAACGGGACTGTGAAAAAAATGGATTTGTCGATACAAATCAGCACCGATATGTTGCAATTTGGAGGTCTTTGAGAGCTTCCCGGCGAAGGTCGGTCACTGGCAGTTGATGGCAGCCAAGCTTGAGCAGACGTTTCTTAAGGATAGGTTTAGGAAAGAGGTGCCGTCCGGGACCTGCTTTTTTTCCTCCAGAATCCTAGACAGAGAAAAAATCCTGCAAGCACTTCACCTGCAGGGATCCCGACTGCAAAGCACGGATGGCAGCCGCGGTGGCTTTGGCCCCTGCCAAGGTGGTCACCAGAGGGATCTTGTAAGCCAGGGCAGTGCGGCGGATCTTTTGGCCATCTTGCTGCGCCTCGACACCGGAAGGAGTGTTGATAATGAGCTGAATCTGATGGTTTTTGATGGCGTCGATGACGTGGGGCCGCCCCTCGTGCAGCTTGAGGACTTTATCCACCGGGATCCCGTGCTCGGCCAAAACCTTTTGGGTTCCTTCGGTGGCCAATAGGCGAAAGCCCAGCTCCACAAACTCGCGGGCTACCGGGATGACCGCCTGTTTATCCCGGTCGCTGACGCTGATGAACACCGTCCCCTGGAGAGGCAGATTCTGCCCCGCCGCCAGTTGCGCTTTGGCGTAAGCGCGGCCAAAGTCCGTGTCAATGCCCATCACCTCACCGGTGGAGCGCATCTCCGGCCCCAGCAGCGTGTCGGTGCCGGGAAACTTGTGGAAGGGCAAAACCGCTTCCTTGACGGCAATGTGGGAGGGGATCACCTCCTGGGTAAAGCCCAGCTCGGCTAGGGTTTTGCCGCTCATCACTTGAGCGGCGTAGTCTGCCAGCGGATGGCCGATGGCCTTGCTGACAAAGGGGACGGTGCGAGAGGCGCGCGGGTTGGCCTCCAGGATATAGACCTGGCCTTTTTGGACGGCGTATTGCACGTTGATCAGGCCCACCACCTTCAGAGCTTGGGCCAACTTCACCGTCCACTCGCGGATCACCCGCAGCACCTCGGGGCTGAGGGTGCGGCTGGGCAATACACAGGCCGAATCGCCCGAGTGGATCCCGGCCTGCTCGATGTGCTCCAGAATGCCGCCGATGGTTACGGCGCCGGTGCGGTCGGCAATGGCATCCACATCCACCTCCACCGCCTCTTCCAGGAACTGATCCACTAGCACCGGACGATCCGGATCCACCGCCACCGCCAGTTGCATGTAGCGCTGCAGGTCTTGGTCGGAATAGACGATCTCCATGGCTCGTCCCCCCAAGACGTAGCTGGGCCGCACCACCACCGGATAGCCGATGCGGCGGGCAATTTCCAAGCTTTCTTCCACGCTGCGGGCAATGCCGTTGGCCGGTTGGCGAATATCCAACTCCCGCAAGATGCGCTCGAAGCGCCCCCGATCCTCAGCAATGTCGATGGAATCGGGGGAAGTTCCCCAGATGGGAGCCTGGGCTGCTGCCAGCCCCTGCGCCAGCTTGAGGGGAGTTTGACCGCCAAATTGCACGATCAGGCCGACCGGCTGCTCAGCATCCACCAAGTTCATCACCTCTTCATGGGTGAGCGGCTCAAAATAGAGGCGATCAGCGGTGTCGTAGTCGGTGGAAACGGTTTCCGGGTTGGAGTTGACCATGATCGCTTCGTAACCCAGGCGGCTGAGGGCAAAGGCAGCATGACAACAGCAGTAGTCGAATTCGATCCCCTGGCCGATGCGGTTGGGGCCACCTCCCAAGATCATCACCTTCTCTTTGCGGGCCGGGAAAATCTCCGACTCGCTCTCGTAGGTAGAGTACTGGTAGGGGGTAGCAGCCTCAAATTCGGCGGCGCAGGTATCTACAGTTTTGTAGGTGGGGATCACCCCCAGGCTTTTGCGGCAGGCCCGCACCTGATGTTCCGTGGATCCAGTGAGGTGGGCAATTTGTCGGTCGCTGAAGCCCATTTGCTTGAGGTGTCTCAAGTCGTCAGCGCTCAGGGATCCCAGCTCCCGCCCCTTGAGGGCCTGCTCCACCTCCACCAACTCCTGCAGCTTGTCGATAAACCAGGGATCGATGTGGGTGAGTTGGGCAATCTCCTGGGCAGAAAAGCCCATGAGCAGAGCGGTGCGGATGGTGAGCAGGCGGAAGGGGTTGGGGGTGCGCAGGTTGGCCCGCACTTCCTCCGGCTTGGGGAAAACCTCCGGCCTATCGCTGCCAAAACCGGGACGGTCGATTTCCAAAGAGCGCAGGGCCTTCTGGATGGATTCTTGAAAAGTGCGGCCAATGGCCATCGCCTCCCCCACCGATTTCATCTGGGTGGTGAGAACCGGCTCTGCGCCGGGGAATTTTTCAAAAGCAAAGCGAGGGATCTTGGTGACCACATAGTCGATGGTGGGCTCGAAGCTGGCCGGAGTTTTGCGGGTGATGTCGTTGGGGATCTCCGGCAGCGTGTAGCCCACTGCCAATTTGGCGGCAATTTTGGCGATGGGAAAGCCGGTGGCCTTGCTGGCCAAAGCAGAAGAGCGGGAGACCCGCGGGTTCATCTCGATCACCCGCACCTCGCCGTTGGCAGGGTTGACGGCAAATTGCACGTTGGATCCCCCGGTCTCTACGCCAATTTCGCGCATGATGGCGATGGCGTAGTCCCGCAGCCGCTGGTATTCTTTGTCGGTGAGGGTTTGGGCTGGGGCCACGGTGATGGAGTCGCCGGTGTGCACCCCCATTGGGTCGATGTTTTCTATGGAGCAGATGATCACCACGTTATCCGCCAGATCCCGCATCACCTCCAGCTCAAACTCCTTCCAGCCGATGACCGATTCTTCCACCAAGATTTGGGAAACGGGGCTGGCCTCCAAGCCGGCAGCGCAGATCTCTTCAAACTCCTCCTGGTTGTAAGCCACCCCACCACCGGTGCCCCCCAGGGTATAGGCCGGGCGGATGATGAGGGGATAGCCGATCTCCTGGGCAATCTGCTTGGCTTCTTCCAGGGTGTGGGCCAGGCCAGAGCGGGGCACGGCCAAGCCAATCCGCTGCATGGCTTGCTTGAAGAGATCCCGGTCTTCGGCTTTTTCAATGGCCTCCCGCTTGGCCCCAATCAACTCCACCCCGTACTGCTCCAGGATCCCTTGCTGGGCCAGTTGCACCGCCACGTTGAGGGCCGTCTGGCCGCCCATGGTGGGCAGCAAAGCATCAGGGCGCTCCCGCTCGATAATTTTGGCCACAAAGTCCACCGTCACCGGCTCGATGTAGGTGCGCTCCGCCATACTGGGATCCGTCATGATGGTGGCGGGGTTAGAGTTGACCAAGACGACCTCATAGCCTTCTTCCCGCAGGGCTTTGCAGGCTTGGGTGCCCGAGTAGTCGAACTCACAGGCTTGGCCAATGACGATCGGCCCCGCTCCAATGAGCAAGATTTTGTGGATATCGGTGCGGCGCGGCATAGGGATCCCACCAGGTGGCAGAGTCAGCCTTCTATTGTAGAGGTCACCTGCAGGTCAAGTTGCTCATCGGGATCCCTCTTTTTTGAGTGTTGCGCTTTCAAAGGCTATGCACAGCAGGCAGAGCTTGGATCCCTGGCAGGCAGGAGTTCTCTGGGGCAACCCGCAAAAGGGCAGCTTCTTCATCAGTATCAATAGACGGGAAAACTTGAACTTTAGATGATATCAATGCTATCGTCGCAGCAAAGCCGCCCAGGGATCTGTCGATCGAGGAAACGCTCTATGGCCACGTTAATTGTTCGCAATGTTGACGAAGCCATTGTCAAAGCTCTCAAACAAAGGGCTAGTCGTCACGGCGTTAGTGCAGAGGCCGAACACCGCAAAATCCTAGAGCAAGTCTTACTCCAGCCTGCGAAACAGTCCTTTGCCGAAGTGCTCAGATCGATACCTAACGTTGGCAACGATTCAGACTTTGAGCGGGTGCAAGATAACACTGCCCATGACGTATTTGCTTGACACTAACGTCATCAGTGAGCTGCGCAAACACAGTCAAGCCAACTCCGGGGTTCAAGAATTTCTTCAAACTGCCATTGAGCAAGAGGCCCGCATCTACATCAGCGTGATCACGCTGGGCGAACTCCGCCGAGGCGTTGAACTCATGAGCCATCGCGGCGATCATCTGCAAGCCAACCTTCTGGAGAGGTGGCTGCAAACGGTTGTCGATGACTATGCCGATCACCAAATTTTCGGGCTGGAGGCCCGCACCATAGCCGCAGGTTTGGTGTCGGGAGGAAAGCCCTCCTCTATATAGGTTTGCCGGTCAAAAGTCTGGATAAACTACAATAAGCCCATGAGCCAGACTATCTCTGTACGTTGCAAGCTGATAGT
>NZ_JANSIL010000002.1:0-3775 GCF_047462015.1 Synechococcus sp. R5-13
ATCAAAGCGCATTCCTCCCGGCACTGACCCTACGGGTACAGTGCGGGGCTCCTGCGATTTCTAGCTGAACTCCCCTCTCCCTCTGGGAGAAGGGTTTAGGGGTGAGGGTTGACGGCTTTCAAGATTGAAAAAGGCGGGAATAGAGCTGTTGGTGGACTTGACAATCGCGTTCTTGTAGGAGGGTGAAGCTGCCCAAAGCCGGCCAGCTGGGGGAGAGGTTTGGCCTTTCGGCCCGCTTCACAACCGGCAGGATCTCTTGGTGTACCACTGCCTCGATGGGCTCGTACAACTGAGCCAATAGGCTTTGCCCCTCGGTATGCCCCAAAGGTACCAGACGCACCGCTGCCGAGACCAGCCCAGTGAGGGAGGAGAACAAGAAGGCACGCAGGGTATCTTCCAACCCAATGCCCGCCTGAGCGCAGATCCAGCCAAACACCACGGAATGATGCAGTGGATCCCCCTCTGCCTTGGGGACAGAGATTCCCCAGGTGCGTTCTGCCAGTTGAGCTAGGCGTTTCCCCAAATCTAGGCTGGCTTGGCGCGGCTCTGCCGCCCAACGGGTTGCTTGCAGCTGTTGCTGCAGCTTCTCCACTCCCGACTCGGATCCCAATCGGGATAGACGATGGGCCAAGGCACAGGCTCTGCCCTCGGTGGGGGCTAAGCCCATGTGCAAAACCCCCAACAGGTACTGCTGCACCCCAGCCCGATCGCGAAGTTGACCCGCTTGAACGGCAGCTTCCAAGCCCCAGGAGTGGGAATAAGCCCCAATCGGCAGGGCAGAATCGGTGAGCTGTAGCAACAGATAGAAAGTGCCGCTGGATCCTGGAGAAGTAAGTTGGGAGGAGAGCTCACCACGCATCTTCACCAAGCCTTAGCGGGGGCGGATCAGGCCATAGCCGCCATGGTTGCGGACGTAGATAACGTTGATCTCGCCATTTTCGATATTGCGGAAAACGTAGAAGTCGTGATCCACTAGCTCCAACTGGTGCAACGCTTCCTGAACCGTCATGGGTGGCATGGCGAAGTACTTGGTGCGCACCACCTCTGCCGGTAACTCCGCTTGCCGTTCCGTATTTAGCGGATCGGTGACGGGCTGCTGGGCCACTGCCACGGAGGTTTTGGGGGTGTGGCGGACGCGGTGAATGCCGTTCCGTTCTTTGTATTTGCGCAACTTGCGGGCCAGCTTGTCGGCCACACGGTCGATGCTGGCATAGAGGTTTTCGCTGCTTTCTTCCGCCCGGATCACGGTGCCATTGGCGTAGACGGTCACTTCGGCAGATTGGCTGGCACTGATACGGGGGTTGCGGGCTACCGATAGATTGACATCAACCTCACTGGTGATCTGGGCAAAATGACTGACAGCACGCTCAATTTTTTCTTGAACGTAGCTGCGGATGGCGTCGGTAATCTCGACGTTTTTCCCTTGGATCACAAGCTTAGTCATGAGGACTCTCCCAGTCATGTCGGTTTATACCTGAGATAGCGCCTCATCCCCACCCGGGATCCCTCTAACTCTGGAAAGCGATCCCAGCTCACAGGCGACGTCAGCCCTTTAATTGGCAAAAATGGAGCCCTGTCATCAAGGGTGAGCAGATCGGCTTTGGGAGTGGCACTAACCTCTTGGGTTAAGTCTAGGTTAACATCTCGCTCAAGGATCTCTGCCAGAGGTTAAGAATAAATTTAGGCTCTCTTAATGTTTCAGAGATGTTGAATTCCAGATTTTCCCGAATCGCAGGAGCTCTGTAGAGAAGCGGGATCCCCGCCCTGCAAGACATGCACTTCTATTGGCTGTGTTGAGTGTCTTTGGGAAAGGTTTTTTAGAGTTTAAGTTGCAAGTTCCTCAGTCAAAAGCCAAATCTATCATCAAACCCATAGGCAGATCTAGCCTGCTAAAAATCTTCCTGAGCCGGATTTTGAGTTGGTTAAACAATGTCTCTAACTCTGACCTGTTTTTGAGAGACTGAAGGTGGGCCGTATTGCCCATAAGCTCGGCAATCCAGATGCTTCAGCTTTCCTCCAGGGTATGTTGGTATTATCCTACAGCCTAGCAGCATCTTGATTGGATAGCCATTGACAGCAAAAATGAAGGGATATTGATATAAATTAAGCTTTTTATCGATTTTTTATCAATATGAGGCTTTCGACTTGAGAGATGGTGTTGTTGTCGGTATTAGCTTTGACAAGCCTGTTGTTCACTGTTCCATGCTGTAAGGTTTCTATCGGAGAGCTACATAAGTACATAAGAACTTGGAACTCGGTTCTGCCGCTGCAGTCACCTTGAGGAGCGGTGGGGAGAAGGCCAACTCTTTCCGGGGTGGCTGAAATGCTACCCTCGAAACCAGCTTGGTGTGCAAAAGGTGGGGCAGACTGGGTGGGCGGAGGGATCCCGTTGAAGGCGGCAGAGCTTTTAGACAGAGCAGAAGAGGCTCTACAGGAGCAGTTTCAGGCGGTGGAGAAGACCCTCAGAGAGAACCTGGCGCGGGTGCTGCGGGCCTTTCGCGACCAGCGGGTGGGATCCCATCACTTTGCCGGGGTGTCGGGGTATGGCCACGACGACCAGGGGCGGCAGGTTTTGGATCGGGTGTTTGCCCAGATTATGGGCTGTGAGGCAGCAGTGGTGCGGCTGCAGATGGTGTCTGGTACCCATGCCATTGCCTGTGCTTTGTTTGGGGTGCTGCGTCCGGGGGATGAGCTGCTGGCGATTACCGGCCCCCCTTACGACACCCTTGAAGAGGTCATCGGTCTGCGGGGTTCCGGGCGGGGATCCCTACGGGAGTTTGGCATCGGTTACCGCCAGTTGGATTTGCGGGAGGGAACTGTCGATTGGCAGGCCCTGAAAACCGCCCTCAGACCGCAAACCCGCTTGGTTCACATTCAGCGGTCCTGTGGCTACGATTGGCGGCCCAGCTTTTCCATTGCCCAGATTGCCGAGATGATCCAAATGGTCAAAGCACAAAACCCCGAAGTTGTGGTTTTTGTGGACAATTGCTACGGCGAATTTGTGGAAACCCAGGAGCCAACCCATGTGGGCGCAGATCTGATTGCCGGATCCCTGATCAAAAATCCGGGGGGCACCCTCGTTCCCGCAGGGGGCTATGTGGCCGGGCGGGCAGAGCTGGTGGAGCAAGCCGCTTGTCGGTTAACGGCTCCGGGCATTGGTTCGGAGGGGGGGGCAACTCTAGATCTCAACCGCCTTCTGTTTCAAGGCTTGTTCTTGGCCCCGCAGATGGTGGCCGAAGCGGTGAAGATCGCCCATCTGGCGGCGCAGGTGTTTTCTGATTTGGGCTACCCGGTCTCGCCTCTGCCTCAAACTCCCCGCACCGATATCATCCAGGCCATTCAATTGGGATCCCCGCAAAAGCTGCAGGCCTTTTGCCAAGCGATTCAAAACAGTTCTCCTGTGGATTCCTACCTCACCCCAGTTCCGGAGGTGATGCCCGGTTATGCAGACCCGGTGGTGATGGCAGCAGGCACCTTTATTGCCGGGAGCAGCGCCGAACTCTCTGCCGATGGGCCGATGCGGGATCCCTACACCGTCTACTTGCAGGGGGGAACCCATCTCTACCATGGGCGGCTGGCCCTAGAAGCCGTCTTGCAAGCTTGGGAAACCCTGTAGGCCAACAGTTTGCTCTCGGCTGAAACAGCAAGGAAGGGGCAAGCCAACAACCTCAAAACTCAGCACGAAGTTGGCAGAAGTTGTCGTCTGTAAACTACCCGGCTCCGACCGCTAAGCGGTACGGAGCGGGCTTTCAGTAGCCCTGAGCCTGTTCTGCTC
>NZ_JANSIL010000003.1:0-17354 GCF_047462015.1 Synechococcus sp. R5-13
GGCTGGGGGCAAGGGTGCCTGGTCTCCAGGATGAGGGCGGCCCCGTCAAGCCTTCTCTGGTCAGTCGATTGGCCACCCTCCTCAAGGGCATTCGCGAAAAGTAAAAGCATAGGGATATTTGCAGTCATGTTTTCGGTTTTCGGGTAGAAACATTAGAAATAGTGAATCAGCAGGGAGATGTAGGATGGCTAATCTGTCCTCTTTGCAGGCGATCCTCCAGAGCTATGTTGCCAACACACCGGAAGTCCAGGGAGCAGCAGTGGTCACCCCCGACGGGCTACCTTTAGCTTCCACACTGCCTGTGGGTATGGATGAAGAGAGAACCTCTGCTATGTCGGCTGCCATGCTTTCTTTGGGCGAACGGATTGGGAGAGAGCTAGGGCGCGGAGCCATAGAGAGAGTTTTTGTACAGGGGGAAAAAGGATACGGGGTTTTAACCAGTTGTGGCCCCGATGCCGTCTTGCTGACAATTGCCAGCCATGAAGTCAAGCAAGGCTTGCTCTTTTTGGAAATTAAGCGAGTCGCGGCAAGCATTGCAGAGGCAATGAAGTAAGAAAATCAAATGTGGAGGCTAGGTTTTTGATTCTGTCCTGACGTTGAGGGAAGTATGGCCATTAAACCTTCTGAGCTGCTCCAAGTCCTGATCTCGCGCACGCAATTCACAGATGATGACAAGAAAGTTTTGCAGCAAAGTGCTGACTGGGGCGGCAGTATCGCGGCGGAAATGTCAGACGCCTTTTACGGCTATCTGGATCGCGATGCCGAAATGGCGGCAGTGATAGCCAAGCATAACCGGCAGCGGCTGGGCCAAACTTTTGCTGACTGGTTCAAGGAAATGTTCACGGGCATAGACAATTGGGGCCCCCAGTATGCGGATCGCCGCTGGAAAATCGGCATAGTTCATGTGCGCGTTGGCATCGGCCCCCAACATGTTGTACCTGCTATGGCCACAGTTGTGCAGGAGGTCAGTCGGCAGTTGGCGAAAGAAGGCAAGCCTGAGCAGTTGCGCACCAGCTTGAGCAAGGTTTGCATGATTGACCTCTCTTTTATTGAGCAAGCTTACCTTGAGGTGGCCTATAACGCCGTGCAACAGGAAACAGGCATGAGCGAGGCTTTATTCAAACGGTTAATTGCCAATGGTGCCAACAGTTTAATTTGAGTTGTTTGAGTTAGAGTGGGCTCTTGCTTACTCTACTTGCTTAATTTCTCTACCTTCTTGGGCTGAGGTGCTTGAGTTTCTGGGATCCCTCTGGAGCAGAGCTGGCGTTGGTATCTTTTTTAGATTATCTTAGAAGCAACCTGGAGATAGCTTTACCTCCCGTGCGGCACATCGGTGCACTCCCCCGAGTTTTATTCAGCTTTGTCGCTAGAGCTTAGTCTGAGGCCAGTTTATGGGAAATATCTTGCGAATTGTTGTAACAGGGCCGGTGGGAGCTGGAAAGTCTACCTTTATTCGCACGATTAGCGAGATTGAGGTAGTAGACACCGATTGCAAAGCAACGGACGAGGTGGCAGAGCTGAAGAAAACCACGACGGTAAGCATGGACTTCGGCCGCTTGAGAATTGGAGAGGAGGAAGAAGAGATGTGGCTGCATCTCTACGGCACTCCCGGCCAGTCTCGCTTTAACTTTATGTGGGATATTTTAATTAAGCACGCCCACGGCTATGTTCTTCTGGTGCCTGCGCACTTGCCGGGCCAGTTTCGCAATGCCCAAGCCATTCAATCTTTTATGAAGGCCAGGACGAGCGCCCCCTACGTGATTGGGATCACCCATGTCGATCAACCCAATGCCTGGGATCCAGAAGACATTTTGTTAATTTTGGGGAATCAAGATGGCGCGATTCCCCACACCACTTTGAATGCTCAAGAGCCATCTTCTGTTGCCAACACGTTGCTTCTGTTGGTTGAGCAAATGATGCCCCAGGTGGTTGTTTGAACAGATTTTCAGGTATCCAGCAGGCTACAGCTTTTTTTAGCAACATCGACCCCAGCCAACACAGGCGTATCTTTTGTGGGACAGGGATCCCTCCCGCAAAGCCGGAAAAGGGGAGACTGGATTCTGTGGAGATTCGCCGGATAATAAAATGTCCTGAGTGCTCTTTCTGGCCAGCCATTGAACCAAGGGGATCCCTGCTGTGTTGCTTCTTGACTGCTCTCCCCTGACCCTTTCCCCAGAGGAAGCGCGGGAGAAACTATTGTATCTCCTCGCCCAACTGGCCTATCGAGAAGGCTCCTTTACCCTCACTTCTGGACAGAAGAGCCCCTACTACATCAACTGCAAACCGGTTACCCTTCACCCCCAAGGAGCTTATTGGGTGGGATCCCTGCTACACCGGCTGTTGCCTCCCGAAACCGAAGCAGTGGCTGGGATGACGCTGGGAGCGGATCCCTTGGTGACGGCGGTGAGTTTGGCCTCTCTGCATGCTGAACCCGCCAACCTACCCGCCTTGATCGTGCGCAAAGAGCCCAAGGGGCACGGCACGCAAGCCTGGATCGAGGGGCCGGAGTTGCCGGCAGGCAGTCGGGTGTGGATCCTGGAAGATGTGGTGACCACCGGCAGTTCTGCTTTGAAGGCTGTCGAACGGGTGCGGGCAGCCGGCTACCGGGCAGAAGGGATCCTGGCTTTGGTGGATCGGCTGGAAGGGGCAGAAGACCGCTACCGAGAAGCAGGGATCGCCTTTCGTCGCCTATTCACCCTTCCAGAAGTGCAGGCTTGCCATCGGGCCTTGACCTCAGGAAAATCAAAGGACTAGCCTGCCCCCTTGGTGAGCATCAAAGCTTTGGAGAGCGGACATGCTGCCCCCTGCCTACTCAGCTCTGCCCAGCCGAAAGCTGCCGAGCCTACCGGATCAGGCGCGGGTGGCTGTGTACGTGGTGATGAACATCGAGCACTTCACCTTTGGCAAGCTGGGCACGGCCATTCAACCCCATCTCACCAGCTCCCCTGAGATCGCCAACTACGGCTGGCGGGACTATGGCAATCGGGTGGGCATTTGGCGCTTGTTTGAGCTGTTTGCCGAGCTGGGGATCCCGGTGACTGCCGCCTTGAATGCAGAAATGGTGCAGCTTTACCCCCCCATCATCGAAGGGATCCGCCAATACGGCTGGTCGGTGTTGGCCCACGGCTGGAACAACTCCACCGGCCACAGCGGCCTGGCCCGCGAAGCCGAACAAGAGCTCATCGAGCGCAGCTTGTCCCTTTTGGAGAAGGTTTCCGGATCCCGACCCTGGGGCTGGCTGACACCGGGGTTTTCCGTTAGCGAGAATACTTTTGACCTGCTCAAGGCTGCCGGGATCCGCTACACCACCGACTGGGTAAACGACGACCAACCCTACTGGTTCCCAACTGCCGCCGGCCCCCTCTTGGGGATCCCCTACACCCTGGAGGCCAACGACATCAGCCTCTGTCTCAGCGCCCGCCTGTCGGCAGAAGCCTTTGCCCAGGCCCTCATCGACCAGTTTGATCAACTCTGGCAAGATGGGGAACGCTCCCCTCGCATCATGGCCATCGGCCTGCACCCCTTTATTGTCGGGCAGCCGCTGCGGATGGGATCCCTGAAAAAAGCCTTGCAGCACATCCAATCTCGCCCTCAGACTTGGCTCACCACCGGGGATGGCCTCTATGACTGGTATGCCCAAGCCTGCCCTGCGCCTGAGATGGCCTGACAGGATCCCCTGGCCAGAGGGAAAAGCGCGTCTTGGCCTTGGATCCTGCTCATTTTTTAACTTTGTTCTAATTTTGTCTTGTCTGGAGCTGTCCACCGTGGCTCTGGAAGTGACAGCATAGGCGGTGAAGCCACCTTCAGCAAAAGGGCTTGGCCATGCGCATGGGCAGACTCAGCGGGATCCTCTTGCACCCCACCTCGCTACCGGGGCCATTTGGCATCGGCGACCTGGGGCCGGCTGCTTACCGGTTTGTGGATTTTCTGGTGGAGAGCGGCCAGCGCCTCTGGCAGGTGCTGCCTCTGGGACCTACCGGCTGGGGCAACTCCCCCTACATGAGCTTTTCCTCCATAGCCGGCAACCCGCTGCTCATCAGCCCGGAGCTGTTGGTAAAAGCCGGCTGGCTAGAGCCCGACAGTTGGCAGGACCTGCCCCAATGGCCAACGATCCAAGCCGGATCCGCCGAGCGGGTGGACTACGAAACCGTGATCCCCTTCAAGCTGGGCCTGTTGCACCGCGCCTGGGCTACCTTCAAAGAAAAAGCTTCCGGCCCCGATTGGGAAGCTTTCCAAGCCTATTGCGCTGCCGAGGCCGACTGGCTGCCGGACTATGCCCTGTTCATGGCCCTCAAGGATGTGTACGGCGAGCAAGAGTGGAACCAATGGGATCCGGCCTTGGTGCGACGGGATCCGCCGGCTTTGCAAGAGGCTCGCGATCGCTATGCCGATGCCATTACCGAGCAGATGTTTTGGCAGTATCTGTTTGCCCAGCAGTGGGGATCCCTAAGGGAGTATGCTCATCGGCATCAAGTGCGGCTCATTGGGGATGTGCCCATCTATGTTGCCCCCAACAGTGCCGACGTGTGGGCCAACCGGGAGCTGTTTCACCTGGATGAACAGGGACGGCCTTTACAAGTAGCCGGTGTGCCGCCCGACTATTTCAGCCCCACCGGGCAGCGCTGGGGCAACCCCCTCTACAACTGGGAGGTGCTCAAGGCTCGCGGCTACGACTGGTGGATCCGGCGCATCCAGGCCATCCTCAAGCAGGTGGACTGTGTGCGCATCGACCACTTTCGCGGCTTCGAGAGCTACTGGGCCATTCCAGGTGATGCAGAAACGGCTGTGGAAGGGGAGTGGCAAAAAGGGCCGGGGGCAGATTTCTTTCAGACCCTGGCCGACAAGTTGGGGGAAATCCCGGTGATTGCCGAAGATCTGGGAGACATTACGCCGGAGGTGTTGCAACTGCGGGATCAATTTGGCTTGCCCGGCATGAAGGTGTTGCTCTTTGCCTTCGGCTCTGGGCCCGATAACCCCTATTTGCCCCATGCCTATGAGCGCAACTTTGTCGTTTACACCGGCACCCACGACAACAACACGGTGGTGGGTTGGTTTAATGACCCGGATCGCTCGGAGTGGGAAAAACAAAACCTGCTGCGCTATTTGGGCTGCCAGGGATCCGGGGGCATCCATTGGGATCTGATCCGCTTGGCCCTTTCTTCCGTAGCCGACCTGGCCATCATTCCCCTGCAGGATGTGATGGGGCTGGGGGCAGAGGCGCGCATGAACTTCCCCGGCACCACCGAGAACAACTGGGCCTGGCGCTACCGCGAAGAGATGCTGCGGCAGAACATGATCCAGCGCCTGGCCGAGATGAGCGTCACCTACGGGCGCATCTCTCCTCAAGAGTTGGAACAACGGCGAGCAGCCCTAGCCCAAGAACGGGCGGCAGGATCTTCTCAAGCTGCCCCCGGCCTCGTCTAATGCTGGATCCCGCCCATCAGCAGCCCTAGCTGCTCTTCGGTGGCCTCTTCAGGCCTGAGTTCTCCTACCAGGCGGCCCTCATGGATCACCAAAATGCGATCCGACAAGCTGATCACCTCATTCAAATCCGCCGATACCAGCAGCACCCCCATGCCCTGATCCCGTGCCTGCAGGATGCGGCGATGAATGGCCTCGATGGCCCCCACATCCACCCCCCGCGTCGGTTGGGCAGCCACCAGCACCTTGGATCCACAGGAAAGCTCCCGCCCCACAACGATCTTCTGGGCATTGCCGCCAGAATAGCGGCGGGCCGTCAGGGAAATGCTGCGGGGGCGAACGTCGAAGCTCTCCACCACCTGGCGGGCATGTTGGTCAATGGCCTCTTCCCGAAAAAATCCCAACCAGCCGGTATACGGCTTTTGATGGTGATCCCCCAGGATCAGGTTGTCGCGGGTGGGGAAATCCAGCACCAAACCTCTCACATTGCGATCTTCGGGGATATGACTCAGACCCCAGCAACGCACCTGTCGGGCCGAAGCAGACAGGGATCCGGCTCCATAGCGAATTTGGCCGCGGTAGCTTCTCAAGCCGGTGATCGCCTCCACCAATTCCGTTTGGCCGTTTCCCTCCACACCGGCAAGGCCCACAATCTCGCCGGCACGTACCTGGAAGCTCGCCCCCGCCACCGCCGGCTTCCGCCCCGGTATATCCACCCACAGATCTCGCACATCCAGCAACACCTCCCCAGGGGTAGCGGCCTTTTTTTCAACGGTCAGACTGACTTCCCGCCCCACCATCAGCCGCGCCAGTTCCTGGGCATCGGTTTGGGCAGTGGGCAACGTCGCCACCACCTTGCCATCCCGAATGACGGTGACGCGGTCGGCCAGTTGCATTACCTCCTTCAGCTTGTGGCTGATGAAAATGACAGCTCCCCCCCGCCGGGCAAAGCGGCGCAAAAACGCAAACAGCTCGCCTGCCTCCTGCGGAGTCAACACTGCCGTCGGCTCATCCAAAATCAAGATGCGGGCCTTGCGGTAGAGCATTTTCAAGATCTCCACCCGCTGCTGTAGGCCTACCGGCAGATCCTCCACTCTGGCGTCGGGATCCAGATGGAAGCCCATCTCGGCAATCAACTGAGCCACCTCAGCCCTGGCCCGACGGAAATCGACCTGAAAAAGATGGCCGGGTTCGGCCCCAAGAACCACGTTTTCCGTAACCGTCAAGGGATCCACCAACATAAAGTGTTGATGCACCATCCCAATTCCCAACCGAATGGCATCGGCGGGACTGTGAATTTTGGCCAGTTGCCCATCCACTTGAATGGATCCCTCGTCCGGGCTGACCAACCCATAGACGATCTTCATCAGGGTAGACTTGCCCGCCCCGTTCTCCCCCATCAGCGCCAGAATCTCTCCCCAACGCACCTCCAGATCGATGTGGTCGTTGGCCAACACCAGAGGATAACGCTTGGTGATCCCCTGTAAACGAAGGGCGATATCGCTGCGATGGGATCCCTCTGCCAAGGAAGGATCAGGCCCACTCATGAGGTGCTTCTTGAACGCCTTTTCCAGCATAGGTTGTGAACTGCCATGCCAGAGGAAAGCATTTCTGGGGGTATTGTGAGAG
The DNA here is from genome assembly GCF_047462015.1 of Synechococcus sp. R5-13. Taxonomy (NCBI): domain Bacteria; kingdom Bacillati; phylum Cyanobacteriota; class Cyanophyceae; order Synechococcales; family Synechococcaceae; genus Synechococcus; species Synechococcus sp. R5-13. The sequence continues at coordinate 7,051 of NZ_JANSIL010000003.1, forward strand.
TCTCTCTTTTTCTAAGCACTATGGTCATTTCGATTCAAACTGGGACACTGCACCCACACCTAAAACGTTGGTCACGTCGTTACGTCGTCGCATCGTCGCGTCAGCGTTGCGGTTCCCGTCAGGGTGCCGTAGGCATAGCAATAGCGCTGCGGAGCAATAATGCACGGGGCCAGAAGGCTTTTTTCAATAGCCCAGGCGTCTTACCCTAGCCTGAAACAACTATGTCTAATAACTAATGGTGCAACATCCAAGGTCGCCCACAGGATTGGGAGCGATATTTTGGCGAGTTTGGATCAGAATTTGAGTGCTGTTCACGCTTGATCAGTTTGGGTTCTCTTCCCCCCTTTGAAATAGGCAAAGAGCTGGAAAGCTGAACCATGGGAACTGAAATGAGACGTTTCCCTTCCTGATTGCAAGAAGGACAATAGGCCGGATCTCGATATTGAGATAAGGGCCGCCATACCTCAAACTCCCCACAGGTTTGACACTTAAACTCATACAGCGGCATCTTCCTATTCCACCCCCTTGAACGAGGCATCGGATAACATTCACCTAGGGAGAATATCTATGTCGAAGATTTGCGTAGGAACAGCCACCGTACAGCAAGCATTGGGAATATCGACGATCCCACTCACTCTGCCCTCCACCGGTGCAGAACTGAGCAGCAGATAAGCTTGTTCTCCCGTAAAGCCGAATTTTTTCAGATATTCGATGGCATTTAAGCAGGCGCGTCGATAGGCAATGTGAACATCCATATAATGCTGCTTACCTGTAAGCTCGTCCACAGAAATGCCCTCAAACACAAGGTATTCCGAGTAACGTGGCTCAACAGGGCCGGGCTTAAAAATGGGGTTAACCAATCCGTACTTCTCAACACCACCCTTGATTAGATCGACGTGGAGATCGATGTAGCCCGACATCTCAATAGCGCCACAAAAAGAGATCTCCCCATCCCCTTGCGAGAAGTGAATATCTCCCATCGACAGCTTGGCACCCTCCACGTAAACCGGGAAGTAGATCCGTGTTCCTTTAGACAGGTTTTTAATATCGCAATTACCGCCGTGCTCTCGCGGGGGCACCGTCCGAGCCGCTTCAGCAGCAACCCGCTCATACTCTGACTTGGGCAAAGTTCCCAAAATTGCGTTCTTGGGATTGGGCAAGGCGGCCAGCACAGGCTGATTGCCGGATAGCCCCGCGCCGTAAGTGCGCAAATCGGGAGCCGAAGCGACCAGCTCAGCTTCCCGCTTATTCCAAGCCGCCAGCAACTCGTGAGATGGGGCACAGCCAATGAGGCCGGGGTGAATGATGCCGGCAAAGCGCACATGGGGAATGTGTCTGGAAGTGGTGTAAATGCCTTGAAAATCCCAGATGGCTTTGGCCGCGTTGGGAAAATGATCGGTGAGGAATCCCCCTCCATTTTCTTTGGCAAAAATACCTGTAAACCCCCACTCGTCTCCCGGCAGTGGCCCAATGTCTAACAGATCGACAACCAGGATATCTCCAGGCTGGGCGCCGTTAACCCAAATAGGCCCACTCAAAACATGGACAACGCTTAGGTCAACCTGCTCAATGTCGGAAGGATCATCGTTGTTTTTGATTTGCCCATCCGTCCAGTCTTTACACTCAATTCGGAATACCTCGCCAGGGTTTACAGAAACCACAGCGGGAATATCAGGATGCCAGCGGTTGTGACCCGGTAGATCCTGTTGATCCATTGGCTTAGTCAGGTCAACTTTAAACAGCGTTTTGGGCATGGGATCCTATCCTTGAGTCATCACTCTGCGGTCAGACTTTGAATGCACAAAAGCCTATCTCCAATAGAGAAGCTAATACTGTAGCAAGAGCTACAATTCATAGTGCTGTTATCTACAATCGCAGAGCGGGAGATGAGGAGCTTAGATCGACAGGCTATTTCACTGCAATTCAAAGTAACTATCAATCAATTCACCAAAGTAACGGCCAATCCATTCGGCGACAGATCGATTTAGCCGTCAGCTCCTAAAGCGTTGCAGGATCCTCTCCAGAAAATCCCTAGAGAACATGGTGGGTTGTCGGCCAAATCCTGATTTTTCAATTAGCCCCCTTGGCTTCCCTTGAGAAAGGGAAACTCAAGCTCTTTCTTGAGATCCTCAGAACCTGGGATCCTCAAGTTCTGAAAACCCAATTGCCGCAAGCCAGGGATCCCGAATGCCCAAGCTAGTCAAGTGCCTGTAGCTGGGCTAGGAAATCTGCCACCGTCAGGGATCCCAGCTCCTGTCCATGGCGCTGGCGCACGCTCACCGTTCCTGCCGCCTGTTCCTGTTCCCCCACGATCAGCATGAAAGGGATCCGGGCCTTCTCGGCATTGCGGATTTTTTTGGGCAAACGATCGCTGTCGGCATCGATGTGAACGCGGATCCCCTGCTCTCGCAGCTGATCCCGCACCTGGGTGGCGTAGCCCAGATACTGATCGGAAACGGGCAAAATGCGCACCTGTTCCGGGGCCAGCCAGAAGGGAAAATCCCCAGCGTATTCTTCGATGAGGATCCCAATCAGCCGTTCCAGCGAGCCAAAGGGAGCGCGGTGGATCATCACCGGGCGTTGCCGGGATCCATCCTCGGCTACGTAGTACAAATCAAAGCGCTGCGGGTTTTGGTAGTCTACTTGCACCGTGCCCAACTGCCACTCCCGATCCAGCGCGTCGCGGAAAATAAAATCCAGCTTTGGCCCATAGAAGGCTGCTTCGCCGATCCCTTCAAAGTGGGGCATCGACAACTTCTCCACAGCGCGACGGATGGCATTTTCGGCTTTGTCCCAATCTTCGGGGGATCCCAGATATTTGTCCGACTTGGGATCGCGGAAGCTGAGGCGGGCGCGAAAATCCTTGAGCTTGAGCTTATCGAAAACCACCAAAATGAGATCGACAACCTTAAGAAACTCCTCCTCCAATTGATCGGGGCGAACAAACAAATGGGCATCGTCCACCGTGAAGCCACGCACTCGCGTCAGACCTCCCAATTCCCCCGATTGCTCATAGCGATAGACGGTGCCGAATTCGGCATATCGTAGGGGCAAATCGCGGTAGGATCGCAGCTCGGATTTGTAGATTTGGATGTGAAAAGGACAGTTCATCGGCTTCATGACAAAGCCCTGTTCGGCTGCGCGATCCTGCTCATTCTCCGCCATCATGGGGAACATATCTTCCCGGTACTTTTGCCAGTGGCCGGAGATCTTGAACAAGTCCACACGGGCAATATGAGGGGTAACCACCGGCAGGTAGCCCTGCTTGAGCTGCTCCTGCTTGAGAAAATCCTCCAGCACCCAGCGTAGGGTAGTTCCTTTGGGAGTCCAAAGGGGCAAGCCCGGACCCACTTCATCGGAAAACAGGAAGAGACCCAGTTCTTTGCCCAGCTTGCGGTGATCCCGCCGTTTGGCCTCCTCCAGCCGCCGCTTGTATTCCTTCAGCTCCTCTGGAGTTTCCCAGGCGGTACCGTAGATGCGTTGGAGCTGCGGCTTGGTCTCGTCCCCCCGCCAATAGGCGCCGGCCACGCTGAGCAGATCGAAAGCTTTGGGGTTGAGCTCTTGGGTGTTTTCCACGTGGGGACCGGCACAGAGATCCCACCATTCATTCCCCAAGTGGTAAATGCTGATGACCTCCCCTTCGGGAATGCTGTCTAAGATCTCCAGCTTGTAGGGTTCTCCGAGGGCTTCGATGCGGCGCCTGGCCTCTTCACGGCTCACCTCCTCGCGGATCACCGGCAGGCCCTTTTTGATGATTGCCTGCATCTCTTTTTTGATGCGATCCAGATCTTCCGGCGTGAAGGGCTCGGGATGGTCAAAATCGTAGTAGAAGCCGTAGTCGGTTGTGGGGCCGATGGTCACCTGGGCCTTGGGAAACAGCTTTTGCACCGCCATAGCCAGGACATGGGAAGTGGTGTGGCGGATGCGCTCCAGTTTGGGAGACTCGTGAGTGCGCAGCAGTTTGAGGGTGCTGTTGGCCTTCTGAGGTGATTCGGCTGGCTGAGACATCGGAACCTGCTTCGACAACAAAGAAAGAACAGTGAAGAAATGGATATCCGTGTCCCTATCTTAGGCTGGGGCGAGAACGGCAGGGATCCCCAGCTAATCAATTCCCCTGTTTGCCGAGTCAACCGCGAACCTCACCTCACGACTCGGCCCGGAACAAGGGGGGAAAGTACACAGTATCCTAAAGGGGTTGACCCCCTTACCCGAGCCATGATCTCTTCGCCCACCAACTTCACGGAACGCTCTGTCACCTCTGCTTCCCCAGTTTCCGAAACCAGCCCGGCTTCTCGTCCTGAATCTTGGGCTGCCCCCGTTCTGGCGGCCATCGATGTGGGCAGCAACTCTCTCCACATGGTGGTGGTGCGCATCAATCCCCGTATCCCCAGCTTCACCATCATCTCCCGCGAAAAAGCCACCGTCCGGCTGGGGGAGTTTTGCAACCAGACGGGCGCCCTCACGCCTGCAGCCATGGAGCGGGCCCGGACGGCTCTGGAGCGGTTTTGCCGCATTGCTGAGAGCTTTCAGGTGCAGGATATTGTTGCCGTGGCTACCAGTGCTGTGCGCGAGGCCCCCAATGGGCTGGAGTTTTTGAAGCGGATTGAACGGGAGCTGGGCCTGCGGGTGGAGTTGATCTCGGGGCAGGAAGAGGCCCGCCGCATTTATCTGGGAGTGCTCTCGGCGATGGAGTTCCACAACCGGATGCACGCGGTGGTGGATATCGGCGGTGGCTCCACAGAGCTGATTTTGGGCAATGGCCAAGAGCCGGAGTTTCTGCGCAGCGTCAAGGTAGGGGCAGTGCGTCTGACCCAGGCTTTTTTGCACCACGACCCGCCCACTTCTGCCGAACTGCAAGCCCTGCGCCAGCACATCCGCGGCATGCTGGAATCCCCCATCGAGCAGATGAAGCGGATCCTTGCCTCTTCACAACAACAGGGATCCCTGCCTTTGGTGGGCACCTCTGGCACCGTCGAGTGCCTGGCCCAGTTGGATGCCCGCCGTCGTTTGGGCGCTCCCCCCAGTCGCCTGCAGGGGTATGAGTTCAGCTTGGAAGCCTTGCGCGGCTACATCAAAGAGCTGCGCTCCCTCACGGTGGCCGAACGGCAAAAGCTGCCCGGCCTGGGGGAAAGGCGGGGGGAGATCATCCTAGCCGGGGCGGTCATCTTGGAAGAAGTGATGACCCTGCTGGGGGTGGAGCGGATCCAGTTTTGCGAACGGGCTCTGCGGGAAGGGCTGATCGTGGATTGGATGATCGGCCAAGGGCTGATTGAGGATCGGCTGCGCTACCACAGCTCGGTGCGGCGGCGCAGTGTGCTCAAGCTGGCGGAAAAATACCAGGTGGAGATCCCCTATGCCGAGCGGGTGGCCGAGTTTGCCCTCAGCCTTTTCGATCAAACCCGCGGCATCCTGCATGGCTGGGGATCCCGGGAGCGGGCTCTTCTCTGGGCGGCGGCCATGCTGCACAACTGCGGCCACTTCATCAGCCATGCCGCCCACCACAAACACTCCTACTACCTGATCCGCCATGGGGAACTGTTGGGCTTCAACGAAGAAGAGGTGGAGGTGATCGCCAACTTGGCCCGCTACCACCGCAAGTCGCCCCCCAAGAAGAAGCACGAGAACTTCCAGCGCCTCAGCGACGAGCGGGATCGCCAAGTGGTGCTGGAACTGAGCCCCCTGCTGCGCATAGCCTGTGCTTTGGATCGCCGCCGCCTGCAGGCCATTCAAGCCCTGCACTGCCGTTTTCAGCTCCTGGGAGAAGGCCCCCGCCGCATGGAGTTGATTTTGGATCCCAGGCATCCCAAGGACGACTGTGCCCTAGAGTTGTGGAGCTTAAACGAGAAGAAAAAAGTCTTCGAGCAACAGTTCAACCTGCAGGTAATCCCCAAGCTCTCTACCCAGATCCAGCGCAGCGCCGATCCCTTTGAGGCAGCAGTTTAGCCTTCTCGGGGATCCTAGCTAAGGGGCGATGGTAATGGGCGAGGGGCTGGTTTGGGTGGTCTTTTGGCCCCCTCTTTGCAAAATCACCTCGATGATGCCGTTGTTGACCGGCTGCATGTTGAAGGGCAACTGCTGCTGGGTTTCGTATAGGCCCGGCGCCACCTCCCGCATTTCGACTTCCGGCGTTACCCCAACAATCCGAAAAGCAGCCCGCCCCCCTGGATCTCCTCGCATGGTGACTTTGAGAATTTCTCCCATGTGCAGGTTGGTGCTGTTGGTGGTGACACTAAAAATCCGGGGCGGCCCCACGGCAACAGGCGCGGAGACCGGCTGAATGGTGGAGCGGGTTCCTCTGGAGCCATCGATGGAAAAGGGAAAAATCTCCCGATGTTCCTGGCTGAGGCCGTCCTTGGTGAGCACAATCCTCAAGGTGGGATTGTTGGCCTGGTGGGTGGGGGCTACCACGTAGGTGCCTTCGTAGTGGTTGGGTCGTACCTCCCGCATCGGCTGGTTCAGGGCCAGATTCCCCAGATCAAACTGGGCGATCCCTCCAGATTCCCCCCAAATGGCAATGGTGAGAATGTCCCCTTCCACCAAGTCGCGCTGGGGATCCAAGCGAATGGCCTCAATGCGCGGATAGCGATTGCTGGCTGCAGTCAGAGGGGCTGGCTGCGGCAGAGGAGCCGGGGGCGGAAATACTGATTCCACTGGCGGAGGAGCAACATTGCCCAAGGCCAGTTGAGGTAGCCGCCGTTGAACGCGGGTACTGACGCCATTGAGGGTCAACTGAATACTGATGTCGGGGCCAAAGACGGCATCCTGAGGACCAAGGCTATAAACTGCGCGGTAGTAGCCGGGCTGCACCTCCTGCATCGGCAGACCCTGAACCACGCCGCCGATATCAACCGTAGCCCTGCCGTTGGGAGTGGCCTGCGCTTCAATGGTCAAGGTTCCCCCTGCAGGAACACTTCCTCCCTCGGGAGTGATCCGCGTTTGGAAGATTTCGGGTTGGACAGTCTCGGCCACCCGGGCTGGGGAGGGACGCAACTGGGCCACAGGGGGTGGCAAGGGCGGAAGCTGACCGCGATACACCAGGGCCTGATGCAACAACACCGCCCCTTCTGCTCGCCTCAGCACGCGATTGGGCTGAAGACGAGCTGGATCCGGCACATTCACCAGCAGCCCCGCTTCGCCTGCCATGGCCACAAAAGCCCGCCCTACCTCCGGCACATCAGCCGCATCGGTGTACAGAGCCATCCAGCGCTCAATGTCGGCCTGGGTGGGAGCAGGCAATTGCAGAGCCCGCACCAAAATGGCCAGGGCTTCTAGGTGGGTAATGTCCCCTTGCGGGCGAAACTCGTTGCCCTCGTATAGGCGCATGGCCCCCGCCTGCAGCACGGCTTGGGCAGTCCAATAGTCGGGGGTGTTGGGCTCCAGATCGCGAATCTCCTGCACCTGGTTGGGATTGGGAATGTAGCCGAAAAACTCCGTCAGCCACTGGGCCAATTCCAGACGGGTCAGGGTGGCTGACAGGGGTTCTTGGGTGATCACCACATCTGTCTGACGTTCCAGAGCCGCCACGTAGGGGTCGGTCCAGGCCAGCGAGGCTTGCTGCTCCACCCCTTGGGACCAAGCCGGCAAGCTGACACCCGACCAGCCCAGCGTCCAACACAAGCTCAGAGCTAGGGGCCACGAGCACCGCATAGCTGTCACTCCTGTTCCAACAACATCCCCTCAGGGCCAGCTTATCTCAAACTTCCGCCCCATCCTCAAGCCCTCGATGCCCCTTGGGATTGCGCCCTTTGGCAGTGAGATTCTGAAAACTCGGGTAAGGAGGTTTGCCGCAGGGATCCCTTAGGAGATTTTACCTATGCAAGACGGGATCCGGCTTGACAGCAAAGGGCCTAAGCAAGGGTCTCGTAACTTGTAGTTGTGCATCCAAATCCTTATCATTGTGTTATAGACTCAGAAAGTTCAGAAAGCACTTTTGCCCCTACCCTAGGGAGGAGTTTCATGGCTGGCAGCACCGGAGAGCGACCTTTTGTCGATATCATTACCAGTGTCCGCTACTGGGTTATTCACGCCCTGACCATTCCCGCTTTGTTTTTGGCAGGCTGGCTTTTTGTGAGCACCGGCCTGGCCTATGATATTTTCGGCACCCCGCGCCCCAATGAGTATTTCACGGCAGAGCGCCAGGAGTTGCCGATCGTCAGCGATCGCTTCAATGCTCTGGAGGAGTTGGAGAGGCTGACTCGCTAAGGGTGGCTGTGGGCAAGTGGTTCATGCATTGTTGCAACTTGTAAATTGATTGAGCTTTTTGCGTAGGGTGATATCTATGGCCACTAAATCTGATGAACCCGTTTTTTACCCTGTTTTTACCGTCCGTTGGCTGGCGGTGCATACCTTGGCGATCCCAACGGTTTTCTTCTTGGGAGCCATTGCTGCAATGCAGTTTATTCAACGGTGAACCCAATGGCTGATCAACCCGAAAGGAATCCCAACTCCCAACCGGTGGAGCTAAATCGCACTTCCCTTTACCTGGGTTTGCTGCTGGTGTTTGTGGTTGGGCTGTTGTTCTCCAGCTACTTTCTCAACTGAGGCCAGGATCCCACTCTGCTCTTGGAGTTGGGAAAGAGCGCAGGGGACAATGCTGGCTTTTGGCTAGCCCTTGCTCCCCTTTGCTAAGTTTACTGAGAATGTAATTGCTGCTAGTTCTGTCTTTTTTGGAGACCAGTTGCTATGACCAGTCAAGCAAGGATCCCTTTGTGGATAGTGGCTGTGGTTGCCGGTTTGGGTGTGATCACGGTAGTTGGGCTCTTTTTCTATGGCTCCTATGTGGGCCTAGGCTCTAGTCTGTAGGTTTGAGGTTTTCGGTCTGGTAGTAGCCCCCAATAGGTAGGGGTAAAGGGTCCCATGGTTTTTACGACCTAGCCGAATTCAGTTAGGCTTTGTTGACCCATGGCCAGTGTATCTACCACTTTTTTCGGGGCTACCTACCACAGCGCAACATCGATCCCTTGCCCAGCAGGGATCCCACTTCATTGCAGACCTTAATACTCAACTTAATACTCAATACACAGTCCGAAAAAGCTGCCGCTATTCCTCACCACTGGTTACAACCAGGCGGTGAATCTGGACTTCTCTCTTCTCCCCCTGGAGAGGGTGAAGTTCGCGTTAGCAGGTCAGGGATCATGGGCAAGAGCGCGAATTGCTGAGGACAGGTTCTGCGAGGGAATGTCTCAAACTTATGTCTCAAACTTATTTAGAAGAGCTATCTCTGTGTTAAGCGAGCATGAACTTTTTTAACGATCCGGGTGGTGGTTGCCGAGAGGGTAACTTAGGCCCCGTAGAATGAATCGCAAAATTCCAGGCAGGACATTCGGACATGGATTACATTCGCACCTTTAACGACGATCCCTGCGAGGGGCATCTTTCGACGCCCATCAGCGATTCTCCTGTCACCCGTCTGTTTATCAACAATCTCCCCATCAACCGTCCTGGCTTATCGCCGCTGTTGCGGGGTCTAGAAATTGGGCTGGCCCATGGCTATTTCTTGGTAGGGCCAGAAATTGTGCTGGGGCCGCTGCGGGATTACCCTGAGGCAGCTAACTTAGGCGGGCTGGTTACGGCGATGGCGATTGTGCTGCTGGGAACCGCCTGCATGTCGGCCTATGGCAGCGTTACCTTCGGAAACAAGCCGGAAACACCGGGGGCCGCTCCTCTGGCTACAGCTCGGGGTTGGGGGGATCTAACGGCAGGATTTTTCTTGGGAGGTATGGGTGGCGTGTTCGCTGCCTATTTCCTGCTGGAGAACTTTGCCGGGATCGACGCCATCTTTCGAGGGCTGGTGAATTAGTTGTCAAGTTTGTCAAGTCACTTGAGAGGAGCAAAATCATGACCGGTTCTTACGCTGCTGCTTATCTTCCTTGGATTTTTATCCCCATTGTTGGTTGGCTGCTTCCTGCAGTGGGCATGGCAGTGCTTTTTTTGTACATTGAGCGGGACTAGTCCCGGAGTGCTTTGATACTCACTAGTGCTGATTAATTTCAATTATTTCAGGCTAGAGATCAACCCCAGATATTGAGGCAGGGATCCCTTTTTTAGGGATCCCTCTCTTTTGGTCAGGATGATTTCCATCCGCGCTACCAGAGTCCCGAAAGGCGAAGGCTGTCCCCTCACCTCTTTTTTTTAGGAAGGGAGCATTTCCAAAGGACTTTAGATTGGAGCAGGATCCGGCGAGCTGATCCCATGCTAACGAGGAAAAGGGCAGCTTCTGCAACACCCTTTTAAGTTTTAGGTTGTGTTGATCTTTCATTTGAGCCAAAAGAGAGCACTGACGAGATAGAGAAAACTCAAGAAGT
>NZ_JANSIL010000004.1:0-1634 GCF_047462015.1 Synechococcus sp. R5-13
GGGGGGGAAGTCCGTGACCTATACCCCACTGGCGCTCGTTTGGTTGACGCCGGTGGTGGGTTGGAACAGCCCCAAACAGGCGTAGACTAATGACGAAGACGGTCGGGAGAGGGATTCCCGACCGTGACACCAACTAGATTCGTCAAATGGAGGAATCTAAATGACTACGACAACTGTACCGCACTTGAGGCTAACAGTCCAAGACCTGAAAGCACAGTACCGCATGGGTATGCTCACTGTGAAGGGCTACGTCTATAACTGGCTTCTAGCCGCCAGAAAGCGTGGATGGAAACTGAGAACCACCGTCAAGGACTTCTGTGTGCAGTTGGGAATCAGCAAATCCGCCTTCTACAAGGCGATAGCGGAGCTCAGGGCTGAGCCAGAATCTGACTTCCGCTTTGAGGTCTATGGGGGAATAGAGCTTTGGGTCGAGGAATCAAAGAACGCGGATACAGTGTCCACGGTTGGAGACACGGTGTCCACGATTGTGGACACGGTGTCCACGGTCATGGAAAGCGAAACGCCGGATGCCAGTCACAGCAAGGCTCCCAGCGCCCCTTCAGATCTCTATACAACTTCTTCTCATATAGAGGAAGAAAGTTTGGATATGAACAAACAGCCAGCTAGTAACGGCTCAGTGAGGGATCCAGATCCAGGGCCCATTAATGTGGCTCAGATACTGGCGATAACGAAACAGAAACTTATGGAGCAGATAGCGAGACAGCGAGCGGAAAGAGAGCAAAGATGGCTTGAGAAGGGAAGAAGAGGGATAGTGTTCCGGCCTGCCGGCGTGAATAGGATGGACAACCTGGTTCCTTCTGACTGCTGTCTTCCTTGGGGGTCACCGGCCGGTGCCCACTACCAGCCTACTTGAGCCCCTTTGGGGCTACGGCCGGTGCCCCGTGGCCACCAATCTAATAAAATGAACTAGGCTAGTAAGCCACCTTCAAACTGTCAACCAAGACCCCTACAAGCTGTCAATCAACTAAGACTCCTATAAGCTGTCAACGGGGTTCAAGGCAGGCTGCAGATAAGGCCCATTTAAATAAAGAAGTAAGCGCCAACCAAGAATCCTTGTGTGGATTAGGTTTCCGGCTTCTTAGTTGGGACAATTCGTCTCATCCTTAAAGCGTATATGGGACAAAGAGCCTCATTACGCTTCAGCTATCGCTGTCCACCTTACCCACCTGAAAGCCGCTTGGGGAGAGCAGTTGAGCCTGTATCAGTATGTTTGCAGCCTGCCTTGAACTCTATTGAAGAAGATGTTGAAGTCTATTGAAGAAGGCATTGAAGTCTTTTGAAGAAGGTATTGAAATCTTTTGAAGAAGGGACTTCAACTCCACCACCGGCGCCAAATCCAGTAGTGGCTACGGCGGCGCCAGATCCAGATGGACGGTGGTGGATCCAGCAGTGGCTACGGCGCCGCCAGATCCAGCAGTGGCTACGGCGCCGGCGGTGACTGAGCACCGAACTTGGCTTACCCGAACCTGAACCCCCCCGGCCCACCTAGAAGCCAGAGAGCGGCGCGGCCCGCGCCGGTGTCAAGGGTCTCGACCGCGGAGCGGCGCGCGGAGCGCGCCCTTGACGCCGGCGCTAAGCGCGCCGCCATAGTGCAGTTAGGTGGGCCGGGGGGG
>NZ_JANSIL010000005.1:0-33715 GCF_047462015.1 Synechococcus sp. R5-13
GGCTTGCCAACTGCAGGGCTACCGAAAGCCCGCCCCGTACTGCGAAGCAGTCAGGGCCGGGTAGTTTACAGATGGCCATTCGGAATGCCAAACTCAAGGACAAGCCGTACCAGTTGCCGAATAGAGAAGCAAGGCCATCCTGCCTGCCGAAGTTTTTGCCGAACCAGCTGACTATAGACTAACGGCCAACCGTAGGACGATGCCGACAAGAGCTACGGTGGCAGCTCCAATCAAGGCAAAAGCCAGGTTAACCACTTGGGCGCTAGCCTTTTGATAGGTGTCAATTCGTTCTAGGATCACCCGGTTTTCTATCCCCTGCTCGGCCCAACGTCTCTCCTGCTCAGCCCAACGTCTTTCCTGCTCGGCCCAGCGCTTTGCTTGATCGGCTGCCAGGGCTTCTAGCCGCTCGTTGGTTCTGGAGACATCCTGCCGGAGTCCTTCCACATCCTGTCGGATCTCTTCCACATCTTGCCGGATCTCTTCAATAACACTCAACACATCCCTGAGGGTGGGTTCACCGGCGGGCATCATAGAGCTGCAACCTCACTGAACAGCAAACGGTCTGAGCTCGCTAGATCAACTCGCTCACCGGGAAGCGATCCAGCATTTTTTGGGCTTGACGGGCATTTTCCCGTAACTCCGCCGGCAGATGGGGAACATAAGGGATCTGAGAAAGCAAATCCAGCGTGCGGCGGATCAGGCGCACCAAGTCTCCGGCATCTAGGTTGGTGCTGGCTTCTAGGGTTTCCCAAGGGATCCCTTGAGCCCAATGTTCGACGATCCCAGCCAAGCTGGGCTCAAACCCGATCGGCACATGAAACACCTGGTGTTGCCGTTGGCTGCGGAACAGCTGCCGCCGTAAACCCCGCAATCCGTGCAGCACATCCTCCACCAGCCCCGAGGTGCGCAACCGGCTGTAGATGCCTGAACGGGGAGGCTCTGAGACCAAGGCAGCCACAACTCCGGCCAAATGATGAGGAGCACAGCCCTGGCACTCACCGGAGAGCAGAGCCAGCGCCAGCCAGAGCTCGTTATCCCCCCGCAGCGCAGCCACCACCTCTCCGCTATCGGTAGGTTGATATTCTTGCAGACAGTCGAAATCCTGCAACACCCCCACCAAGGCCATAAATTGCTGCCAGCGCAACTCCTGCACGGAATCGCTCTGCCGCTCCAGGTGCTCGAGGCGCTTGAGCAAGCGCTGGCGTTTTTCTCGCAAACCCAGCAATTTTTTCCCCACTTGGTGAGCGGGATTCTCTCGGATTTGAGCTTCTAGGGCGCGAATTTTTTCCTCTTGGGCTTGGATGTGGGGAAAAGCCAACAGACGCAAGGTGGGATCCGGCTCGGCTTCCCGTTGTTTGAGCAAGTAGCGCAAAATGCGCCGTTCTTCCCGCCGTTGCGCCTGCATCTTCTCATAGCGGGCGATATCTTCGTCGGCAATGCCTCCCAAGAGACGGTCGATCTCCTCCAGCTCGGCGCGCGTGTGCAGGATCTCCTGTTGTTCGGGCAACTTTTGCAACGAGAGCAAATATTGTCCAAAGCTGCGGTTGATCAGATCCCGTGCTGCTTCCAAAGAGTGCTTTTGCAGCAGGTTCAGCACCATGCCATAGGTGGGGGTAAACTGGCTCACCAAGGGATCCGCTCCAGAGGTGGCCAGCCGCGCAGCTTCTTGGGCCCCCTCAAACGGGGATTGCACCGTCACCACATGGCCGATGATGTCCTTGCCCCGCCGTCCGGCTCGGCCCGACATTTGCATGAACTCGGAAGCGGTCAAGAGGCGGTGGCCGTTGTCGGTGCGCTTAGAAAGGGAGGAGATGACAGTTGTGCGGGCGGGCATGTTGATCCCGGCGGCCAAAGTCTCGGTGGCGAAGACCAGCTTCACTAGCCCCTGCTGAAACAGATGCTCCACCAGTCCCTTCCAGGCAGGCAACATGCCGGCATGGTGAGCGGCAATACCCCGGTAAAGGGCATCCAACTGATCTCGGCGGACAGCTTCGGGCGTTTCTCGACAAAAGCGGTCGATCTGCTCGGCCAACTGCTGCCGTTCTTCCTCGCTGGCTACCAAGTCCAGATCCCTTACGCTGGCCACGGCCATATCACAGCCTTTGCGACTGAAGATGAAATAGATGGCCGGCAGCATGTCCCGCTGGCGCAAGTTCTCCACCACCTGCACCATATCCGGCACTCCCCCATAGGGAGACTGACCTGACTTGGGGAGTTTGCTTTTCAGGCGGCGATTGCAAACCCACTGGCCGGACTCGGTTTGCTCCAGCAGGGGGAACAGCCCTTTGCGATTGGCAAAGTGAAATTGCAGCGGCACCGGGCGGTGGTTGGAGTCGATCAGATGGGTGGGGCCATGCACCTGGTTCATCCAATCGGTGAGCTGGTCGCTGTTGGCCAGGGTGGCAGAAAGGGCAATGAGCTGGATCGTGGGGGGGCAGTAGATGATTGCTTCTTCCCAGACGGTGCCCCGCTGCTGGTCGTTCATGTAATGGCATTCGTCCAAGATCACCGCCTGCACATCCCGCAAGGGATCCCGACTCAGGGCCTCCGCCTCCTCCCAAGGTTCCATCCCATCGCCGGAGGCTCCTCTCTGAACGGCCAGAGAGAGCGGCGTGCCATAGAGCATGTTGCGGAAGATCTCGGTGGTCATCACCAAGATCGGCGCCTCCCGGTTGATGGAGATGTCGCCGGTGAGCAGGCCAACCTGTTCTGGGCCGAATTGCTGGCCAAAATCCCGGAACTTTTGGTTGGAGAGGGCCTTCAGGGGCGTTGTATAGAAAACCCGCTTGCCCTGGGATAGGGCCCGATAGATGGCATACTCTCCGATCAGGGTCTTGCCGGATCCCGTGGGAGCACAGACCACCACCGATTCCCCAGCAGCCAGAACCTGAATAGCTCGGATCTGAAAGTCGTCCAGCTCGAAGGGGAAAAGCTGCCGCAACTCGTCCAGCAAATCGGTTGCCGGGGAGAGAAGCGCACTCATGGGATCCAAATCAACATTGGGAAACCTGGAAACCCGCCCAATTCACTGCTTCCTGTGGGTTGTACCTTCTAGGATACAAGCTTTCTTGGGGCGTCGACTGCTCCCCTGCAAAAAGCGCCAGTTACTCTGCTTCTTTGGATCAAGAACAGCAGCTCAAGCAAGTGCTAAAATGGGGTGCCGTTGCCGGATGCTATCGTGCTGGTCGTCATCGACAACTACGACAGCTTTACCTACAACTTGGTGCAGTACCTGGGGGAGTTGGGAGCTCAGCTTCAGGTTTTTCGCAATGACCAGCTCTCCGTTGACGACCTGCGCCGAATGCAGCCGCAAGCTGTAGTTATCTCTCCTGGGCCAGGGCGGCCGGAAGATGCCGGGATCTCCCTGGAGTTGATTCGGGAGCTGGGGCCAGAGCTGCCGATTTTGGGGGTTTGTCTGGGGCACCAGTGCATTGGCCAGGTCTATGGTGGTCAGATCGTGCGCGCACCTGAGCTGATGCATGGCAAAACCTCGCTCATTTACCATCGAGGGGTGGGGGTGTTTGAGGGGTTGAGCCAGCCTTTCACGGCCACCCGCTACCACAGCTTGGTGATCGAGCCTTCTACGTGTCCTGACGAGCTGGAGGTGACGGCTCAAACAGGCGATGGGATCATCATGGGGGTACGCCACCGCCGCTATCCCCACGTTCAGGGCGTGCAGTTCCACCCGGAGAGCATCTTGACTGCAGAGGGCAAGCGCTTGTTGAGCAACTTCCTGCGCAGCGCCAAAGCCTCAACTGCTGCTCAGCCCAATGTTTCGCAGAAACCTCAGGAAACCGTTGCCGTTGTTACATCAGGGATCCCCACTCCATGAAGCGTCGCCAGCTTCTGCAAGCCAGCGCTGGGCTGCTGGGATCGATGGCCGTGAACCTGGCCAGAGGGCGCAAAGCGGGCGCTCAGACAGCGCCGGCACAAGGTTCGGAAACGCCAACAACCCCAGGGTCTATAGAGTTCACTCCCGGCTCCAGCTCGCAGGGGCTGCAACTGACTTGGCTGCACCACAGTTGTGTTTTGTTCGAGGGGGAGGGCCGACGGTTTCTGGTCAACCCGTTTCGGCCGGCGGGCTGTACGGCTGGCTATCCTGCCCCACGAGTTGCTGCCGATCTGGTGTTGCTCAGCAGCCGCTTGTTGGATGAGGGTGCTTTGGATGTGGTGCCCGGCAACCCCAAGGTGCTGTTTCAGCCGGGAGACTATCTGATTGACGGGATCCGGGTGCAAGGAGTACGCATGCCCCGTGGCCCTCGCTTTGGCGTAAACGTGGGTTGGCGCTGGCGCATGGCTGGGATCGACATTGTCCATTTGGGAGGGGCGCTGCAGCCAATTACGCGGGAGCAGTCCATCCTGCTTGCTCGTCCCGACCTGTTGCTGGTGCCAGTGGGGGGTGGGCCGAAAAATTACGATCCTGCCGGGGCCAAGGCGGCCATTGAGGCGCTGCAGCCCAAGCTGGTCATCCCCACCATGTATCGCACGGCCGCCGCCGAGGAATCCCAATGCGAGCTGCTGCCGCTGCAGGAGTTTTTGCGTCTCTTCCCCGCTGCTGCCCCGCAACCTGCCCTCAGCAACCCGTTGCTGCTCTCGGCCCAGGCTCTGCCCAGGCAGGGGCTCGCCATCCTTTTCTTTGAGGAATAGGGCTATGCGAGGTCAGGTCCTAAAAATCGCTGTCGGACTGGGATCCCTGCTAGTGGGGGGTCTGGGATTCTATGGATACTCCCTACCAGAAGATCCACAAGCCTTGGCCCAAGCCAACCCGCTGCGGCTGCAACTGGCTCTCTGGCTGGGGAAAGACGCCAACGCCGTCGATGAGCGGGGCAAGACAGCCCTGTTTTTCGTGGAGAGCGGCCTCAACGCCCGTCTTTTGCTGGCAGCGGGGGCGGATCCCAATCAACTAGACCATGGGGGAGCTAGCCCACTGCACCAAGCGGCTCGCCTGGGCAACCCTGAGGTTACGAAAGCCCTGCTCCAGGGAGGGGCCGAGGTGAACGCTCGCTTTGGTGCCGGTGGCCTTCCCCTGCATTTTGCCGCTTGGTCCGGCAACCCCGAGGTCGTTCGGCTGCTGCTGGAACATGGCTCCGAGATCGACGAGCCGGACGGCTACGGCCTCACGCCCCTGCGCATCGCCCAGGATCTGCGCCGCTGGGAAGCTGCAACCCTGTTGTCCCGCTGGCCCCGCTCCGCCTCAACCGACGGGCATACAGATTGATTCCCCTTCTCTACCACCCCAGCACCCAGGCGAAGATTAAAGGCGCCACGATGGTGGCATCCGACTCGATGACAAACTTGGGGGTATCGACAGCCAGCTTGCCCCAGGTGATCTTCTCATTGGGCACTGCTCCCGAATAGGAGCCGTAGCTGGTGGTGGAGTCGCTGATCTGGCAGAAATAGCCCCACATGGGCACGCCCTGGCGGCCCAGGTCTTGATGGAGCATGGGTACCACACAGATGGGGAAATCCCCGGCTATGCCGCCGCCAATTTGAAAGAAGCCGATGGAGGATTCCGCCGAGGTGCGCAGGTACCAATCCGCCAGGTGGATCATGTACTCGATCCCTGTGCGGACGGTGTGTACATTGCGGATCTCACCCGTGATGCAGTGGGCGGCATACATGTTGCCGGTGGTGGAGTCTTCCCATCCCGGCACATAGATGGGCAAGTTGGCCTCCATAGCCGCGTAAACCCAAGAGTCCCGCGGATTGATCTGGTAGTAGGGCTCCAGCCGGCCACTGCGCAGGATGCGGTAGATAAACTCGTGCGGGAAGTAGTGTTCCCCGGCCTGGTCGGCAGCCATCCACTCTTCCAAGAGGGCTTTTTCTAGGCGCCGCATCGCCTCCTCTTCGGGAATGCAGGTATCGGTTACCCGGTTCAGGTGCCGCTCCAGCAGCTCCTGCTCCTGCTGCGGGCTGAGATCGCGATAGTGGGGCACGCGCTCGTAGAAGTCGTGGGCGATGAGGTTAAAGATGTCCTCTTCTAGGTTGGCGCCGGTGCAGGAGATGGCGTGAACCTTACCCTGCCGGATCATCTCAGCTAGGGAAAGGCCCAGCTCTGCTGTGCTCATGGCACCGGCCAAGGTCACCATCATCTTGCCGCCCTTTTCCAGGTGAGCACAATAACCTTTGGCTGCATCCAGCAGCGCGGCTGCGTTGAAGTGGCGAAAATGATGTTGGATAAATTGGCTGACGGGGCTGTTGGTCACGATTTTTCCGGTCACTCTGACCTGGTGAAGCACGATTTTCTAGTCTATCAACTTTAGGGGCGCTGACAAGCTTTGCTTGGGGATACCTTTATCGGTATTGGCAACCATTCCCCTGCAGGTCGGCTGGAGCAGGTTGCGTTGCGAAGCCGGGATCCCATACCGGTTCTCACCCGGCCTTGGCTGAGACAAAGGGATCGCCTGCCCATGTCAGAATGGTGGCGAATCACCGCCCTATATCCGTTCACGCTATCTGTTCACGTTGGGTTCATGCCTCCTGTCAGCACTGTCGAGCCAGCCGAGCCCATTGCCGAAGTCCAATCTCCTGAGCTGGCTTCTTCTCCTGCCGAGCCATTGCCTGGCGCTGTGGACATGTCAGTGCCAACAACGACCGGGATCTCTATGGGATCCCTGCGGCGCTGGTGGGCGCGATGGAAGCAAAAACTGCGGTTGGAAACTCAGTTGCTCTTTGTGGCCACGCTGGTGGTCTCATTGGTGGTGAGCAGTTTCACCTTCTGGGCCGTCAGCACCGTGCAGCAGGATGCTCGCTTCAACGAAGCCCGCTTTGGCCGAGATCTGGGGCTGCTCTTGGCCGCCAATGTCGCCCCCCTGATTGCGGAAGATCGCATTGGCGAAGTGGCGCAACTGTCCCGCCAGTACTTTGAGAGCACCAGCAGCATCCGCTATCTGCTCTATGCCGATCCCGAAGGAAACATCTACTACGGGATCCCGTTTTCCAACCAAGAGGTGAAAACCTCCCTCAGCCTCACCCGTCGCATGCAACTGCCGGACAACCGTCCTCCTGCTGAGGGCCAACCGCTGGTGCGCACCCACCTTACCCCTGCTGGGCGGGTGACGGATATTTTCGTCGGCATCTACCATCAGGGCCGCTTTTTGGGCACCCTCGGCTTGGGCATCAATCCCAATCCCGCCCTGGTGCGCTCCACCCAGCTGGCGCGGGAGGTCTCGATTGGGGTGTTTTTGGCGGTGTGGGTCTTGGCCATCCTGGGAGCGGTGGTCAATGCCCTCACCATCACCTATCCCATCAAAGAGCTGGTCAAAGGTGTCCAGGAGATCACCAAAGGTAACTTCAAGCAGCGCATCGACCTGCCCTTCGGGGGAGAGCTGGCCCAGCTCATCGACAGCTTTAACGAGATGGCGGAGCGGCTGCAAAGCTACGAAGAGCAAAACATCGAGGAACTGGCTGCCGCCAAAGCCAAGTTGGAGACCTTGGTCTTCTCCATCGTCGATGCTGCCATTTTGCTGGATGCCGAGTTGCGGGTGCTGCTGCTCAACCCTGCCGCCTCCCGCATGTTTGGCTGGGAAGGGGATCCCGTTTTGGGCAAACCCCTGCCGGAGCTGTTGCCGGAGGATCTGCGGCAGCAACTGGCCCGCCCCCTGATGCAAATTGCCCGCGGGGATCAAGAGGCAGAGGAAGTTCGCGTCAACCTCACCGGCCCTACCAAGCGCGTCATTCGCATTCTGCTTTCACCGGTGTCGGATCCGCGGCGGCAAAATCTCAAGGGGATCGTGATGACGGTGCAGGACATCACCCGCGAGGCAGAGCTCAACGAAGCCAAGGCTCAATTCATCAGCAACATCAGCCACGAGCTGCGCACCCCCCTCTTCAGCATCAAGTCTTTTATCGAGACCCTCTACGAGTACGGCGAGCAGATGTCCCCCGCCGAGCGGCAGGATTATCTGGAAATTGCCAACCGCGAAACCGACCGCCTCACCCGCCTGGTCAACGATGTTTTGGATTTGTCTCGTCTGGAATCGGGCAAGCAGTACCACTTTGAAGGTGTCGACATCGCGGCAGTGATCGAGCAGACTTTGCGCACCCACCAACTGCAGGCCCGCGACAAAGGGATCCAGCTGCGCAAGTTCGTCGATCCGGATCTGCCGCTGGTCTGGGGCAACTACGATCTGCTGCTGCAGGTGATGACCAATCTCCTGGGCAATGCCCTCAAGTTCACCCCCTCAGGGGGCCTGGTGACGGTACATGCCCACCTGGTGGTTCAGGCGGATGGATCCCCGCAGGCAGTGCGGGTGGCAGTGGCCGATACAGGCATTGGCATTGCCCCAGAAGATCAGGAGCGGATTTTCGACCGCTTTTTCCGTGTCGAGAACCGGGTCCACACCCTAGAGGGCACCGGCCTGGGGTTGGCCATCGTGCGCAACATCCTGGAGAAACATCGAACCCGCATCTGCCTGGAGAGCAAGCTAGAACAGGGATCCACCTTCTGGTTCGATCTGCACCTGTACACTGAAGAGGGACCGCTGGAGTTCGAGGTTCAGCCAGCCGAGACGGATCCCCCCAGTTGCTGCTGGCGGGAGCATCCCCGCCATTCCCACCAAACCTAAGGAGCCAAGATGGAAAGCCTACTGGCCATTTTTTTGGGGCTGGGCCTCAGTGCTGCCTGTGGCTTTCGTATTTTTGTGCCGCTGCTGGTGATGAGCATAGCGGCTCAGGCTGGACATCTGGAGCTGGCTCCCGATCTGCAATGGATTGGCTCAGAGGTGGCGCTGCTGGTTTTTGTGGTGGCCACCTTTTTCGAGGTTTCTGCCTACTACGTGCCCTGGGTGG
Source organism: Synechococcus sp. R5-13 (assembly GCF_047462015.1). Lineage (NCBI taxonomy): Bacteria > Bacillati > Cyanobacteriota > Cyanophyceae > Synechococcales > Synechococcaceae > Synechococcus > Synechococcus sp. R5-13. The sequence goes on from NZ_JANSIL010000005.1 coordinate 8,791, forward strand.
ACAACTTGCTAGATGTAGTGGCAACGCCGGTGGCAGTGGTGGCCGGAATCCTGGTGATGTCGGCGGCAATGGGGGACATTGGTGACCTGAGCCCGATGTGGCGCTGGGCTTTGGCTGCCATTCTCGGAGGGGGGCTGCTGGGATCACCCAAGGCACCACCGATGTGCTGCGATTGGCCTCTACCACCACCACAGGGGGGCTAGGCAACCCGCTGTTGGCCACCGGTGAAGACGTCACTTCTCTGCTGCTGGCGGTGGTGGCGGTGCTGTTGATGGGTTGGCTCGTGCGCTGGCTGGGCAAAGGCGCGGTGAAGCTGGGGTTGCGCAGCAGAAATGTCGATCCCCAGTCTCAGGGATCCCCGCCGACGGCTGTTCTACACTGGAGAAGGTTTTAACTGGATGGTTTTGCCATGCCGCCTCGCTGGCCCCGGAAGCCCTCCCGTCGGGATCCCGAATTTCGCAAGCTGGATGATCGCTATACCTATGCCGCCCACCTGTCTGTTTTCCTCTGTAGCGGGTCTGGGCTGGTGTTTTTTCAGCAACTGTACCGCGCGGATTGGCCGTGGCTGGTGCCCCTGTTGGGCTGGTGGGCTTTGGGGTTGGGGATCCACAGCTTCTGGATCTTTTTTGTGGCCCGCTATCCCGTCGAGGCCGGCTTTGGGGAGCTCACTCCCGGCGCGCACGAAAACCCAACAGCCGCGGAGACGGATCCCTCCAGAGCCAGCTAGGACTTAGAGAGGGGATGATCCCCTTGCTCCTGTTCTCAGCCAGGGGAGGTAGAAGCTCCACCTGGTCGTCGTTGTCGCTGCAGCAGCAGGGGGGAGAGGTCGCTCTCGTCGTAAATATCCCCCACCAGCTCCTCCAAAATGTCCTCCAGCGTGATCAGGCCGGTGGTGCCGCCGAACTCATCCACCACAATCCCCAGGTGTTGGCGAGAGCGCAGCATTTCCTTGAGCAACAAGCTGACCCGCTTGGTGTCCGGCACAAAAAAAGGCGGTGCCATCGCCTGGGTCACTTCGGCATTGCCTTTTTGATCGAGATAGCGCAAGGCTTGCTTGAGGTGGATAATGCCGACGATCTCGTCCTTGGATTCTCCCTGCACGGGGATGCGCGAGTAGCCCGTTTCCAAACAGAGCTTCACCACATCCTGCAGTGTTTTGTCGTGGGAGATGGTCTCCATTTTAACTCTGGGCTTGGCCACGTCCCGCGCTTGGAGTAAGTCCAAAGCCAAGGCCCCACGGAACAGCCGCCGTTTTTGCCAATCCAGCAGCCCCCGCTGCCCCAACACATCGATCAACAGCTCCAAATCCTTGAGAGAAGCAGTGGCCGTCAGCGGGGAGAATTCCAATAGATTGAAGAGCCTGCTGACAACCCACTCAAAAGCGTCGATAAAAGGGCGCAGCAGCACCGATAGGACATGAACAGGCCGCACCACCCAGCGGAACACCCCTAGCGGATGGCTCACCGCCAAGGACTTTGGGGCTACTTCTCCAAAGAGGAGCACCACAATTGTGGTGGGCACGGTGGCGGCCAAAGCTCCAATCTGGGTTCCCAACAGTTCAATGGAGAGGGTTGTGGCCAAAGCGGCAATGCCGATGTTGACAAAGTTGTTCACCAGCAACAGGGTGGTGATCAGCCGCGAGCGCTGTTGTTGGGCCAGTCGATACAAGCCCTGCGGATCCCCTTGTTCTTCGATCAGAGATTCCAGGCGCAGGTTGTCCATGGCCGTGATGGCCGTTTCGGCGCCAGAGCAAGCTCCTGAGAGAAGCAGCAGAAAGGCCAAGAGAAAGACATTAACCATAGCGCTCCGTTCGCGACGGCGGAACGGGATACAGGTAGCATTGGCTCATCGAGAGAAAAGCGGGTCGGCCTATTTCCATCATCAACGGGATCCCCTCCGGCACCTCAACACCTCGGTGGTTTTGCCAAAGTTCATCACTCAACCCATAGCTCGGCATCCGTGCCCCCTCATCAACTGCATCTTCAACGAAAATCTTCAATGAGAAATGAGAGAGGGATCAAGCTGTTCAAACCGGCCAGCTCCCTGAAAATCATGCGGAAATCTGACTTGTCCCGTTGATTTAGTCTTGATTGAGTCAAAGCTACTGATCTAAACGGGCCGGGCCAGATCGCTCCAAAAGCTGCCGGTACAACATGACAATCTTGTCTTGCACCTCGGATTGGCTCAGGTGATCTGTGTCGATCAAGATGGCATCGGGGGCAGGCCGCAAAGGAGAAATCAGCCGTTCGCTATCACGGCGATCCCGCTGCTCGATTTGCGCCTTCAATTCTTCAAGGGGTACCATTTGCCCTTGAGCTTGGAGTTGGTGTTGCCGACGCTGCGCCCGCTCCCCGACAGAAGCGGTCAAGAAAACCTTCAGCTCTGCATCAGGAAAGACGTGGGTGCCGATATCCCGCCCCTCCAAGACAGCACCGCCATCCCGGCCAATGCTGCGTTGCCGCTTCACCAGCTCCTGGCGTACTCCCGGCACTGCCGCCACGTGAGAGACCCAGCGGGTCACTTCCGGAGAGCGAATGGCCTGGGTAATTTCTTCGCCATCGGCCCAGATGCGGGTCGGCTCTGTCGAAGAGGTGCCACTTTGCAGGGTGAGCTGGGTTTGGGCGGCCAGTTGGGTGAGTTGCTCGGCATCGTCCAAAGGGATCCCCCGTTGCAGTGCCAGCCAGGTGATGGCTCGATACATGGCCCCCGTGTCCAAGTACAAAAGCTGCAGCTGGGCGGCTACTGCCCGCGCCACGGTGGATTTTCCGGCTCCAGCCGGGCCGTCGATGGCAATCAGCGGGCGACGCGGGGGAGAGGTCGTGCCGGAAGAGGGCGGTGCCGCATGCTGGACTCTCTCCGGCGAGGGATCCCCTTGCTCTGGGGAAAGGAGCAGGTTGTCGATCAGGCGAGTCTGCCCCACATAGGCAGCAATGGCCAGCAGGCCCTTGTCTTCCACCCGCGGCAGCGGCTGTAGCGTTTGGGGATCCACCAATTCCAGGTACTGCAGTTGCAGCTCTGGGGTATGCTCCAGCTCAGCACGGGCGGCGGCAAGGATCCCTTCTGCTGAGGGATCCCCGGTCTTCCAATGGTCATATCCCCGACGCAAGGCCCGGTACAGCCCGGCAGCCACCTGTCGTTCAGCAGCAGAAAGGTAGCGGTTGCGGGAGCTACAGGCGAGGCCATCGGCTTCTCGCACCGTGGGGCAGGGAACAATCGTGGTGGGTATTTGCAGATCCCGAACCAAACGCTGAATGATCGCCAGTTGCTGGGCGTCTTTTTGGCCGAAGTAGGCCCGCTGCGGCTGCACCAGGTTCAGCAGTTGCAGCACAATGGTGGCTACACCGCGAAAGTGGCCAGGTCGGTGGGGGGCGCAGAGGGTCTGCAGAAGGGATTCGGGGGGCATGACCCAGGTGCGGTCGCTTCCGGTTGCGGGGTCGGCTCCCATCTCTTGCGGGTCAGGGGCAAAGACCACATCCACACCTGCTGCCTCGCACAAAGCTCGGTCCCCCTCTTCGTCGCGGGGATAGCGATCCCAGTCTTCGTTGGGGCCAAATTGCAGCGGATTGACGAAAATGCTGACCACCGTGTGGTCACACTCTTGCCGGCAGCGGCGGATTAGGCTGAGATGGCCCTCATGCAGGGATCCCATCGTGGGCACCAAGCCGATGGTGGATCCCCGCCAATCGGCTACCTGCTCCCGCAAAGCAGCAACTGTGCGCAGCCAGTGCATCGCCATGCCACCTCAATCTCTCTCTCCCCTATGGGTTTTCTCCAACCCCCCCAAAGGCTGCTCCTACAGGCCGATCTTGTTGCTGCGTTGATACTGCCTGTAGGCTGCCACGAACAAGCCCGCCAAGGTGACCACCACCATGCCCAACACGATCCCCAACAAAATCGGCTCGATCACAACACAGACCTCCCAGTTCAAACCTAGATCATGATAAGCCAAGCCCAAACCTATCCTCACCGTTCCTTGCCAAGGAAATCGAGGGGGGATCCCCTAATAAAATGCAGGGGATCCGCGAAGCCGTTGAGATGGCATACCCATAGCCCATGAGGTCAATTGTCTTGTCCGGGGATGGCGGAGACTTGAAGGAGTGCCTGTCCGAACTGGAAGAGCAACTGCGCCCTTTGGCAGACAAGGCCGTTCCCCTGCTGGTGGCAGACTCCGATCCGGTGCAGGTGTGGGCGGCAGTTTTGACCTGCCAACGCTTGGGGATCCCGCTGTTCCTGGGTAATCCCCACTGGGGAGAACGGGAATGGGGACAGGCTTTGGCGGATATGGGATCCGGCTGGTGCTGGCGCCAGGGCCGACTGGAAGGGGATCCCGCCCCCTTGAATCTGCGCCTGCGAGAGTTGCGGGAAGTTTTGCCCAGCTCCCATTGGCCGCTGATCGGCATCCCCACCAGTGGCTCCGGCGGCCAGATAAAATGGGCCATGCACTCTTGGCTGACCCTCAGCGCCTCGGCCAAAGCCCACCAACAGCACTTTGCCGTCGGGCCTGTACACAGCTATTGCGTTCTGCCCCTGTACCACGTCAGCGGCTTGATGCAGGCAGTCCGCTCCTGGCTGAGCGGTGGGCAGTGGGTTGTCTGGGATTGGAAACGGCAACAGCAGGCCGAGTCTTGGGATCCCCCTTTGCCGGGGAGCTTTCTATCGCTGGTGCCCACTCAGTTGCAACGGCTGTTGCTCAGCGCCCATCCGGGAGTTTTGGAGAGCCTGCGCCAATTTCGGGCCATTTTGGTCGGCGGTGGCCCCACCTGGCCCAGCTTGCGGCAACAGGCCCGGCAACTTCACCTTCCCCTTGCCCTCACCTACGGTATGACCGAGACCGCCTCCCAGGTGTGTACGTTACTGCCAGAAGCCTTTTGGCAAGGGAGCGACAGTCTGGGTCGGCCTCTGCCCCACGCCACGCTCCAGATCCGCAGCGAAAAAGGGGATCCCCTGCCCAGCCATGCTGTGGGCTACATTCACATTCAGGCAGAGTCGCTGGCACTGGGCTACTACCCGCACCTAAGTGCTACGCACCGCTTACGCGAAGGGCAACAGCAAGGCTTTACCCCCGGCGATTTGGGCTATCTAGACCGACAGGGATCCCTCTATTGGTTAGGTCGAGCCGATGACCTAATCCTAACCGGCGGGGAAAAGGTGATGGCTGCAGAAGTGGAAGGGGAGATCCGAGCCAGCGGCTGGGTGGAAGATGTGTGCGTGTTGGGCCTACCGGATGCCGAATGGGGGCAGCAGGTGGTGGCGGTGGTCGTCCCCAAAACAGGGATCCCGGCAATCCCCAAAGAGCTGGAAATGCACCTGAAGCAACACCTAAGCCGCCAACTGAGTCCCTTCAAGCACCCCAAGCACTGGCTGTGGTGTACGGGGATCCCGCGCAACCCTCAGGGCAAAGTCAACCGCCAACAACTCCGGCAGTGGGCAGCTCAGACGTTGGGGATCCCAACGCAGGCAAGTTAGCGGGATCCCTCCCGAATGCCCAGACGGGCTAAATCTCGCTTGATTTCAAAGGCCAATTCTCGGTTGTGCGGCTCCGTGGCCAAAGCTTTTCTCAAGTAGGCTTCCGCCTGCTGATAGCGCCCCTCGTAGATCAAATGGTTGCCGAAGCGCTGGTAGGCCAACGCCAAGATGTGGATGGCCTCGCTGGAGTTGGGAAACCGTTTCAGCAGCGCCTCCGCCTGGGCCACCGCCGTGGGCAACTTCCGCTCCCGCCAGGCTGCCTTGACGCGGGCAATCCCCTCCTTGAGCCCTTCCGGATTGGGCTGCTCTGCCGATGAGGGGCCTATGCTGCGAATGACCACCCGCCTTTCGCCGGCAGCAGGAGAGCTGGGTGGAGATTGACGTTGTGCAGATTGACGTTGTGCATCGTAGCGCCGCCGCTGCTCAGGGTCGCTCAGCACTTGGTAGGCTTGGTGGATTTGTTGGAAACGCTCTCGGGATCCCTCCCCTGCCACATCAGGGTGAAACTGCCGCGCCAACCGTCGAAACGCCTGTTTAATCTCTTCAATGTCCGCTGCAGGAGATAGGTTCAGGATCGCGTAGTAATCCATAAACAGTGGCGAAGTCAAGGGAGCGGGAAAAGACTTGACCGAAAACCAGCTCTAGTCTACCCCTGTAGCCCCGGCTTGACTAAGGGATCCCACCAAGCGCTTGGTTCTCCCGCTTCCCTCAGCAGCAGGGATCCAGTGTTAGACTTTGCCCAAGTTGTTTGGAGCCTCCATTCCGGCCTATCGAGGATCCCTTCCTGTTGCCCAACTTCATTGCAACTTGGCTTTTTTATTTCTATCTGTTATGAGTGAAGCGCTTCATCAAGCTCTTGCCAATCGAGATCTAAAACAATTATTGGCCCATTTGCAGCGGGGGGAAGATGTAAATGCTGTCGATGCTCAGGGAATGACCTTGCTTCACAAAGCGACACTCCTTGGCGATTTGGAACTGTTGGATTTGCTCTTGGCCCATGGCGCTTCTCCCAATGCCTTGGATCCCACAGGTGCTACCCCTCTCCATTTGGCTGCTGCCGTCGGCCAGGTCAAGCTGGTGGAGCGTCTTTTGAGGGCAGGCAGTGATATCGATCTCCCAGATAACCATGGCTATACCCCTCTCCATCGGGCTGCTTTAACCGATCAGGTAGAAGTAATCGGTCTGCTCATCCAAAAGGGAGCCAACACCGGTCGTGTTCTCCACTGGGCCACAGCCACCGGTCGAAAAAGCATTCTGGCCCGCCTACTATCCAAGGGAGTGCCGGTGGATGCCACTGACGAAACAGGCCGAACCCCTCTGCATGAAGCCGCCACCCGAGGGGATTTGGGCATCGCTCGCTTTCTGCTCTTGTACGGGGCCAATGCCAATGCGCGCAACCGATTCGGGGCGACACCGATGCACTGGGCTGCTTGGGAAGGACACATCGAAATCCTGGAGCTTTTGCTGGAAAATGGAGCCGAACTAAACCCTCGCAATGAAGATGGGCATACCCCCTTAGCCTATGCACAAAAACGCCAACACAGGCTGGCTGCTCAATGGTTACAAGATCGAGGAGCAACTCTTTAGCTTAGTATCAAGTTTGGCATAGAGAGTAAAACAAAAGTTAATGAAAATGCTGCTATTTCAAGTCATAGGGTATTTGGTCTTCCTCCCTTCTCATGAGATGGGGTTTGAGAGTGAGGGTAACCCCTACAGAAAAAAGGAGAGAGGCTGTTAGGCTTTCCTCCCTCCAGTCTCTTCGTCGCGGTTAGCGTTAACGCCAGCTAGATTCTAACTGATTCTTCCACCTGATTCAACTTTTTTCTAGAGTTTCTCTTGAGCCCAACATAAATTTTTGAACGACAAAACAAGACATAGGACAGACAGTTTGTCCCAAAAGGTTGGTCTTTTTCCTTAGCTTCTGACAAGTTTGCAAAGGAAACTAGAGCAGCAATCTTTGTATTCGGTCTTGTCTTCCGGTTCCCGAAGCCAGATTGCCCCCTTCCAAAGCCATAACCCTCAGCCGCTGTTGCTCCTTTACACTGCCACCTCCACAGATTGACATGAGCAAGCAAAAAATCTCTCTATCAACTGATTCTGACTCTCATTAGCACAGAACCTTGCTTAGCCTTGGAGAGGAGAAAAAGGGATCCCTGCTGACGCAGATGGCCAGCTCTGCCAGCACAGGATCCCTGCCACATCCAAGACAAGAGAGGAAGACTGATGGATATGACTCCACCACTCAACTGAGTAACAGCATAGCTTTATTGAGATTGAATCGCAATACCTAGCCAACGTAAGAGGAAATGTTCTTGACAAAACTGCTTCAAGTAGTCGTTTCAAGTTAGGGTGAGACGCTTGGGCTACTGAGGAGAGCCTTCTGATTCCCTGTATTCAGGGCTTTAGGTATGGGTGCAGTGTCCCAGTTTGAATCGAAATGGCCACAAGCAGAGTACCTGGGCTAAAGGGTAATTGGCCAAGATTTGCAGTTTCAGCCCTCTTGAGAGGATAGGTCGCGGAGTTGTGGGCACAGCACAGGTTCAAGGGGGGGTGAGGGGCTGATAGCAGTCGTGGTTCTTATTACCCTCTATTTCAACTGCTCGCGTAGCGGGCCGGAGGCCTTAGCAGGAAGCAACCGGTCGTTTGTTTCACCTTGACGGTGAGATAAATGACTACGCGTTGCGGAACAGTAGGTAACCTCACTGCCATTCAAATGCCGTGGCGGGCGAAAAATCAAACCTTGGCCCAATGGATCCCTAGCCACGATAGCTGAGTCGCCTGGCGGGAGATCGAACCTGACGGCGTTTTCTGCGCCAGCGTTTCCAGCGGGAGACCATCCAGTCGCTTAGGCTGTGGTTCACCGATCCCAGTTCCAACCCCATCCCAATCCAAAAGAGCATCTCGGCGTGAACTTGCAGCAATTGCCAGAGATCGCTGCCCCACACCCAGGGTTGCCACATCCACCAGCCCAACCGGGATCCCAGCCAAGCCCCCAGCAGGCCAGCTCCTCCTGCCCATAGGCTCAAGTACAGTACCCGCACGGCGGTGCCCACAATCGGCCCATGAGACCAAAAGGAGCGATGCCGCATCCACTTGCGGTAGGGCAGCCAAATCCAGCGCAAGAACAGCCAGCGTTGATACTGTCGGGAACAGGTGTCCAGATCTCCAGAAAACATCAGGCCGCTGAACAGATAGGCGGATCCCACAGCCAGGGCAACTGTGGTGCTGTTCCCCAACACACCGGCGGCTAGGGTGATGCCGGGGGCCGTCCAGAGGGTAATGCGATCGTGGGTGGATCCCAGCGGCATAAAGCCAGAGCAACAGTACACGACTGCGGCTCAGTCTACCCGCAAGCAAAGGAGAAAGCCTGCTCCAGCCCTGGGATCGCTCCGCCGGATCTTGAAAAACTTAAGCCTGCTGCTCCCCAGGGATCCCTCGATTCAGGCGATCCAACACCTGCAACTGTCGGTAGAGCATTTCAACCCGTGGCAGATGGATCCCAGCTTGTCGAGCGTACTGCAGTGGGTTGCCGAAGATCACCTGCAGTTCCAGAGGACGTTTGCGCTCATAGTCGATTTTCATGCTGGTGCGGTAGGGGGCCATTTTCTCGGTGTTGGTGAGCATTTCTTGGATCAGGGAGTCGGGAAGCAGGCGATCACAAGCTGCAGCTCCCTGTATCACCTCCTGCATCAGCGTTTCCGCCAAAGCACGGGCCTCAGGGTCTCGAATCATTTGCTGAGTATCGGCATTGAACACCACCGAGAGGCCGTTGAAGGGAATATTCCAGACCAGTTTCTGCCAGCGGGCCAACATCAAATCTGGTGAGAGCGAAGTCGGGATCCCTGCCCGTTGAAAATCGGCTTGAACTTGTTGAAGGCGGGGCGTGATCCCTTGGGGGGCATAGCCAGGGCCGTACTCTGCCAGCAGCACCGAACCGTAATCCAGATGGTGAATGTGGCCGGGGCCAACCTTATTGGAGCTGATGAAGCAGAGGCCCCCCATGACCCGTTCTGGGCCAACGCAATCGGCAATCTCGGGCTCCACCCCCAGCCCGTTTTGCAACAAGATCACCACGCCATTCTCGGCCAACACAGGCGGGATCAAGTGCGGCAGAAGCGCATTTTGGGTGGCTTTCAAAGCCACGATCACGCCTTCGCAAGCCGGCATGTCCTCCACGGCTGCGTAGGCATTCACCTGGGGCAAATGAAAATCCCCCCAGCAGGACTGCACCCAGAGGCCGCTTTGGCGAACATGGTCATAGTCGCTGTGCAGCAGAAAATGCACCGAAAAGCCCGCCTGTTGCAATTTCGCCCCATAAAATCCTCCCAAAGCGCCCGTGCCCAAAACAGCGTAGCGGCGGGTTTCCGGCAACCAAGACATGGCAGTGAGTTTCGGCAGGTCATCCCTAAAATACCGCACCCCAGCGCTGGCTCAGGGTTTAATCTTTGCTGTTTTGTCTATCAACAGCACCCGCTCTTCTGCATCGGTTTCCCGCAGATGGACTCTCACCATTTGCTCCGGTTCTGTGGAAAGCTGACAACCGCAGTAATCGGGCTGGATGGGAAACTGTCGGTGACCCCGGTCAATCAACACCGCCAATCGCACCCGTTCCGGTCGCCCAAAGTGGTTTAGAGCCTCCAAAGCTGCTCGCACGGTGCGACCGCGAAAGATAACATCATCCACCAGCACCACTTCTTGGCCGGTCAGGTCACGCGGCATTTCGCTGCGATCGGGGGTGCGCAACCCGCCGGCGCTCAAATCGTCGCGGAAAAAAGTGATGTCCAGCTCCCCCACTTGGGGCGGGATCCCCAGCAGAGTGGCAATCCGATCCCGCAGGCGGTAGGCCAGGGGAACTCCCCGGGTGCGAATGCCGATCAACGTCAACTTTTGGAGGTGGGGATGATCCCTGCCGATCGCCTCTGCCAGACCCTCGATCAGCCCGGCCAACTGCTCCGCATCGAAGACCTCGATCTCGGACATGGATCCCTGTCGCCCCCTCGCCAATCGCGGATCTGGTCTGTAGAAGACTTTAACAAAACGCGCGGAATTCCCCACCCTCTGTAGGGTGGGGATGGATAGCGCCACTGGATTTGTGGAGCACTCAGAACTAGGACAGGTGGGGGTAGGATAACGCATATGGCAACCAGAAGGCAGACCTTTCGACTGTATCCCAGCAAAGCTCAGGAAAAGGCTTTGCTCGAGGCCCGTCGTCTGCACTGCTACCTCTACAACGCCTGTGTCAGCCATCGGGAAACCGAGTACAAGCTCCACCGCCGAACGGTGACCTACCTGGAACAGCAGAACCTACTCCCCGAATTCAAGCAGGTGTGGGTGGAGTTTGCCCAACTGAACTCCCAAGCCCTGCAAGCTACCGTCAAGCGGGTGGATTGGGCTTACCAACGGTTCTTTCAAGGACTGAGTAGGAAGCCGAGGTTCAAGTCCATTCGCCGGTATTCGGGCTGGACGTATCCTGCTCGGTCGGGGTGGAAGGTCAACAGCACGGGGAAGCATGGCACGGTCACACTCAATGACTTGGGCATTACCCTGAAAATGCGCGGTCAAGCCAAGCATTGGGGCGTGCCAACAACGCTGACCCTTGTCTACAAGCCGTCCCGGCGGCAGTGGTTCGCTTCGTTTACGGTTGAGGTTGCCATACCAGAGCCTAAGTTTGGGTCGCAGTCGGATTTGCGATATGAGTCCATCGTTGCCTATGACTTGGGTACAGAGACCGCCCTGACGTTGTTTGACGGGGCGGAGTTTCGGGAGATTACTAATCCCCGCTTTACCCAGCGGAGTGAGGAGAAGATTCGCAGAGTGGCCAGACTGAAGCGCAGAAAGCGTGCCCCTAAAAAGGGCATAAAGGCTTCCAGAAGGTGGAAGAAAATCCACCGGCGGGAAGCGCAACTGCAAGCAAAGGTTGCTCGTCAGCGCAAAGACTGGCAACACAAAGTTACGTCAGAGATAGCTTGTCGTTATGGCGAAGCGCTCCGCGCCGCCGTAGGCGAACGGCGTAACGGAGAAGCTGCATGTCAAAGGGATGACCCGCAAGGGTGGGAAGCGCAAGGCAGGGCTAAACAAGTCGATTTTGTCGGTGGGGTTCGGTACATTGAACCAGATGATTACCTACAAAATCGAGCAGAAAGGTGGTTTAGTTCTCATGTTTCCTACGCAAACCCTCAAGCCCTCGCAACGCTGTCCCAAGTGCGGGGCAGTCCACAAGGAGTGGGCGGACTTGAGCAACCGCTATCATGTCTGCTCGGCTTGTGGGTTTGAGGTACCGAGGGATCGGGGTTCGGTGATGGTGATGTACAACGTTGCCACTCATCGGCAACCGGGGTTGGGAACCGGCCTCGTGAGTCTTGGATGCTTCAGCTCTACTTCAAAGTCCTGCGGGTCTATGAAGCACCTGGGGCAGAGGAAGAGACTAAAATCCTGCCGTCAAGGGGATGGGGCATCAGAAACCCCATCCGCCTATGCGGTGGGGTAGTTCATGATAGCCCAATCTGCCGGCGGGATCTCCATCCGGTAAGATAAAACCAGAAGCAATTCCCAAGCCATGGAGGTTTCCTTGAGGGAGGGATCCACGATGTCTGTTGCTTGGCTGGCTTCGGTTCTGGCGAGGCGGTCTTGGCTGAGCCGTTTCCTGCGGGGGATGGTGCTTTGCGGGCTGATACTCTGCCTGGGGGTTACCCTGCTGGGATCCCCGGCCCACGCCGAAGACTACACCAAACGAGATCTACAGGGGGTGAGCTTTGCAGGGCAAGACCTGAGCGGCTGGAAGTTTCTCAAGGCCAACCTGCGCCAAAGCGATCTCAGCCATGTGAAGGCAGCAGGGGCAAACCTATTCGGGGCCAATCTCAGCAAAGCCAACTTGCGCGGGGCCGACCTGCGGGGGGCCACTTTGGACATGGCCAACTTACAGGGTGCGGATCTGCGAGAAGCGCAACTGCAGGACAGCATGATGTGGCTGGCCCGAGTCGAAGGGATCCAAATTGATGGGGCCGATTTCACCAATGCCTTAATACGCCAAGACGCCCTCTCCATCCTCTGTGAACGGGCCACCGGCGTTAACCCTGTAACCGGTCGGGCCACCCGCGACACTCTTGAATGTGACTGATCCTCACCCCCGGCTCTTCTCCCAGAGGGAGAGGGGAGATAGGCAGCAGAACCCATCGCCTCACTGCCCTCTGGAATCCGGATTTTAGGAGCTGGGAGCGGCTGCCTCAGAACGGGCGGGCTTGCGTTGAAACTGGCTGAGCAGAGAGTTCCAGGCCAAGCGGGCCATCGACAACAGCCAATTGCCCTCCAACTCCCTAAACAAGTCCATGTTCAGCTTGAAGGCATAGTTGGCCTCTGCCACAATGCGGTCGATGGTGGTTTGATCCAGCTCCAACGCATCCAGCTGGGCGCGGTAGCGCTGCTTGAATTTGCCCTCATGAGGGATCTGCTCGAAATCGTAGAAGGCCGTTCCTTCCCCCTGCGGCAAGCTCATGGCCCGGCGGGCAATGTTTTTGAGGATTTGGCCACCCGACAAGTCACCGATGTAGCGGGTGTAGGCGTGAGCGATCAGCAGAAGCGGATCTTTTTCCACCACTTCCCGAATGCGGTTGACATAGACCTGGCAGGCAGGGGAGGGCTTGACCAAAGAGCGCCAGTTGGGGCCAACAAAATAATTTAAGTCCTTCTCCAGGCTGGTCTTGCGCCACAGCTCCGGGTAGTAGAACCGGCCCACCAGCGGGTGCTCTCGCAGTTGGGCAAAGCCCTCTTCCAGAGCACTGTAGACAAAGTAGAAATTGCCCACGTAGCGGCTGTAGGCCCGCTTATCCACCACTCCCTTCAGGAAACACTTGATAAAGGCCATGTTCTCGGCCATGGTGTGGGACTGCTTGGTGCCCTCCCGCAACTGGGCCGACAAGCTGTGGTCCCGGTTATACAGATCACTTTTTTTATTCTGATTGTTCTGACTTTGACTCACAAAACCCTCCTCGCCAACAAACTGTGCTTCATTAGATCACCCGCAGATCACCCGCAAGCCATCCCGAGGTTCCCCCAGCCTGAGAAGCTTTGTAAACCCATTCCCGATCCTTTCTCATGATTGATGGCTCCGCGTCTTGCCCCCTAGCCTGCATCAACAGCGTGCATCTCAAAAGCGACAAAGACCGGCGCCGCGTCCACCCTGGCGACCGGCTGAGCCTGTCAGAACCACCCCTCCGATCCCCACGGTCGACCGGAAATCCGAGCTGGAGCAGCGGATGATCCGCAAAAACGGTTAAAGATTAGAATAATCTGCTTGAGTGTGAATGGATGTGAACAATCCTTAAGGCATGGCGGAAACCGCCCCTGCCCCGGCAGCCAAAAGGGGATCCCCAGCGGTTTTGCCGAGATTTTCCAGGTGCGCCCCCACGGGATCCGGACAGCCCCTCGACCTTTGTAACGTTCGTTGACGATCGTTGGCGGGGTTTCTATAATGGAAGGCCTGACTGCAGCGCGACCCCTCCCGAGCAACGCATGACACAATTAGCAGTGCCATCCCCTGTCGCTCCTACCTTTCCTGACCTGGTGGAGATTCAGCGGGAGAGTTTCTTGTGGTTTTTGCGAGAAGGGTTTGAAGAGGAGCTTCTCAGCTTTTCCCCCATCATCGATTACACTGGTAAGCTGGAGCTGCACTTCCTGCCTGAATATCGCCCTGGGGATCCCTCCAAAGGGTACAAGATCAACCGCCCCCGCTACGACCCCGAGGAGGCCAAGCGGCGGGATGCCACCTATCAAGCGCAGATCCGGGTGCCCACTCGCCTGATCAACAAAGAGACCGGCGAGATTAAAGACATGGACGTCTTCATCGGCGAACTGCCCTTGATGACGGATCGGGGCACCTTCATCATCAACGGCGCCGAGCGGGTGATCGTCAACCAAATTGTGCGCAGCCCCGGCGTCTATTACAAATCGGAGCTGGACAAAAACGGGCGTCGCACCTACAGCGCCAGCCTCATCCCCAACCGCGGTGCCTGGCTGAAGTTCGAGACCGACAAAAACGGCCTGGTGTGGGTGCGCATCGACAAAACCCGCAAGCTCTCGGCGGCAGTTCTGCTGAAAGCCTTGGGACTGAGCGACTCCGAGATTTACGACAACCTGCGCCACCCCGAATTCTTCCAGAAAACCATGGAGAAAGAGGGGCCCTACACCGAAGAAGAAGCCCTAATGGAGCTGTACCGCAAGTTGCGGCCCGGGGAACCCCCCACCGTATCGGGTGGCCAGCAGTTGCTGGAATCCCGCTTCTTCGACCCCAAACGCTACGATTTGGGCCGGGTAGGGCGCTACAAGCTGAACAAAAAGTTAAATTTGAACGTAGCCGAAAGTGTGCGGGTGCTTACCGTCACCGACATTTTGGCCGTCATCGACTACCTGATCAATCTGGAGTACGACATCGGCCATGTGGACGACATCGACCACCTGGGCAACCGCCGCGTGCGCTCCGTGGGCGAGCTGCTGCAAAACCAGGTGCGGGTGGGCCTGAATCGCCTGGAGCGGATCATCCGAGAACGGATGACAGTCTCCGAGTCGGAAAACCTCACCCCGGCCTCTTTGGTCAACCCCAAACCCTTGGTGGCGGCCATTAAGGAGTTCTTCGGCTCCAGCCAGCTCTCCCAGTTCATGGATCAGACCAATCCTCTGGCGGAGCTGACCCACAAGCGCCGGTTATCTGCCCTGGGCCCCGGCGGCCTAAGTCGGGAACGGGCCGGCTTTGCGGTGCGGGATATCCACCCCAGCCACTACGGCCGCATCTGCCCCATCGAAACTCCAGAAGGCCCCAACGCCGGGTTGATCGGATCCCTGGCCACCCACGCCCGCGTCAACCAGTACGGCTTTATCGAAAGCCCCTATTACCGGGTCGAGAACGGCGTGGTGCGCAAAGATCTGGGCATGGTCTACCTCACCGCTGACGAAGAGGACGAGTACCGCGTGGCCCCGGGGGATGTGCCGGTGGATGCCGAGGGCCGCATCACTGCCGACTTGGTGCCGGTGCGCTACCGCCAGGAGTTCACCACCGCCCACCCCACAGAAGTGCACTACGTCCAAGTGGCGCCAGTGCAGGTCATCTCGGTGGCCACCTCCTTGATCCCCTTCCTGGAGCACGATGACGCCAACCGTGCCTTGATGGGAGCAAACATGCAGCGGCAGGCGGTGCCCCTGCTCAAGCCGGATCGGCCCTATGTGGGCACTGGCCTGGAAGCCCAGGCGGCACGCGACTCCGGCATGGTGGTGGTGTCGCGCACCAATGGCGTGGTGACCTATGTCTCCGCCGACGAAATCGTGGTGCGGCCAGGCGACGGCGGGGATCCAATTGTCTATCGCCTGCAGAAATACCAGCGCTCCAACCAAGACACCTGCCTCAACCAGCGTCCCCTTGTCTACACGGGGGATCGGGTGGTGGCTGGCCAGGTGCTGGCGGATGGCCCGGCGACCGAAGGGGGCGAGTTGGCTTTGGGCCAAAACGTGTTGGTGGCCTACATGCCCTGGGAGGGCTACAACTACGAAGATGCCATCTTGATCAGCGAGCGGCTGGTCTACGACGATGTCTTTACCTCGGTACACATCGAGAAGCACGAGATCGAGGCCCGGCAAACCAAACTGGGCCCTGAGGAGATTACCCGCGAAATCCCCAACGTGGGGGAAGATGCCCTGCGCGACCTGGATGAGAACGGCATTGTGCGCATTGGGGCTTGGGTGGAGGCCGGCGACATTTTGGTGGGCAAAGTCACCCCCAAAGGGGAGTCGGATCAGCCCCCAGAAGAGCGGCTATTGCGGGCCATTTTCGGGGAAAAGGCTCGGGATGTGCGGGACAACTCGCTGCGGGTGCCCAACGGCGAGCGCGGTCGGGTGGTGGATGTACGCATCTTTACCCGCGAACAGGGGGATGAGCTGCCTCCCGGCGCCAACATGGTGGTGCGGGTCTACATTGCCCTCAAGCGCAAAATCCAGGTGGGAGACAAGATCGCGGGCCGTCACGGCAACAAAGGCATCATCTCCCGCATCTTGCCGATTGAGGACATGCCCTACCTAGCGGACGGCACACCGGTGGATGTGGTGCTCAACCCCTTGGGGGTGCCTTCCCGGATGAACGTGGGCCAAGTGTACGAGTGCCTGCTGGGCTGGGCAGCAGAACATCTGGGAGTGCGCTTCAAGCTGATGCCCTTTGATGAGATGCACGGTTTAGAAGCCTCCCGTCTGACGGTGGAGGCCAAGCTGAGGGAAGCCCGAGAGAAGACCGGCAAGGACTGGATCTTCAACCCGGAAGGCAGGTACTGCGGCAAAATCCAGGTGTTTGATGGTCGCACCGGGGAGCCCTTCGACCAGCCCGTTACGGTGGGCCGCGCCTACATGCTGAAGCTGGTGCACTTGGTGGATGACAAGATCCATGCCCGCTCCACCGGCCCCTATTCTTTGGTGACCCAGCAACCGCTGGGGGGCAAGGCGCAGCAGGGCGGCCAGCGCTTTGGGGAGATGGAGGTGTGGGCTTTGGAGGCGTTTGGGGCAGCCTACATCCTGCAGGAGTTGCTCACCGTCAAGTCCGACGACATGGTGGGGCGCAACGAGGCTCTCAACGCCATTGTCAAGGGCAAGCCGATCCCTCGACCCGGCACGCCGGAGTCCTTCAAGGTGCTGGTACGGGAGTTGCAGTCCCTCTGCCTGGATGTGTCTGTACACAAGGTGGAGGTGGACAGCGAAGGGCAAACCCACGATGTGGAAGTGGATCTGATGGCCGATACCTCCAACCGTCATACTCCCTCTCGACCCACTTATGAATCGGTTACGGCTGAGGATCTCTCGCCATCACCCGCCTTTACCAGAGTGCTCCGCACCGCTGACGCGAATGCCAGCCGCAGCCTTGAGGAAGATGAGGACGAGGAGGAGGAAGAGGACTTTTGAGGGTTGAGAGCGCTCCCCACCCCTGACGCGAACGTGACGGGGATCCCCTTCAACCCACGAAGGAGGGTGGGGCTTCCCTCTCCTTTGGGTTCAGCAAGCCAGGAGGAAAACGGCGATGGCCAAAACAGAGCAACGCTTTGACTATGTCAAAATCGGCTTGGCTTCTCCAGAACGGATCATGGAGTGGGGCCAGCGCACCCTGCCCAATGGTCAAGTGGTGGGGGAAGTCACCAAGCCCGAGACCATCAATTACCGCACCCTCAAGCCGGAGATGGATGGTCTTTTCTGTGAGCGCATCTTTGGGCCGGCCAAAGACTGGGAATGCCACTGCGGTAAGTACAAGCGAGTACGGCATCGGGGGATCGTCTGCGAGCGCTGTGGGGTGGAGGTAACCGAGTCGCGGGTGCGCCGCCACCGCATGGGCTACATCAAGTTGGCTGCCCCCGTCACCCATGTTTGGTATTTGAAAGGGATCCCCAGCCACATTGCCACGCTGTTGGACATGCCGCTGCGGGATGTGGAGCAGGTGGTATACTTCAACGCCTACGTAGTGGTGGATCCGGGCAATGCCCAGAATCTCTCCTACAAACAACTGCTGACGGAGGATCAATTCCTCGAGATCGAAGATCAGATGTACGAGGAGGGATCCGAACTGCAACTGCCGGAGAACTGGGCGATGATCGGGGCGGAGGCCATCGAGCGCCTGCTCAAGGATATCGACCTGGAAAAAGAGGCGGAGCAACTGCGGGAGGAGATCACCACTGCTCGCGGCCAAAAGCGGGCACGCCTGATCAAGCGGCTGCGGGTGATCGACAACTTCATTGCCACCGGATCCCGTCCGGAGTGGATGGTGTTGCGGGTGCTGCCGGTGATCCCGCCGGATTTGCGCCCCATGGTGCAGTTGGATGGGGGCCGCTTTGCCACCAGCGACCTCAACGATCTCTACCGTCGTGTGATCAACCGCAACAACCGTCTGGCCCGGCTGCAGGAGATCATGGCGCCGGAGATCATTGTGCGCAACGAAAAGCGCATGCTCCAGGAGGCGGTGGACGCGCTGATCGACAACGGTCGGCGGGGGCGCGTAGTGGCGGGGGCCAACAACCGTCCCCTCAAGTCCCTCTCCGACATCATCGAAGGCAAACAGGGGCGCTTCCGGCAAAACCTGTTGGGCAAACGGGTGGACTACTCCGGACGTTCGGTGATCGTGGTGGGGCCCAGCCTGCGCATGCACCAGTGCGGCCTGCCCAAAGAGATGGCCATCGAGCTGTTCCAGCCCTTTGTCATCCACAAATTGATCAAGCGGGGCATCGTCAACAACATCAAGGCCGCCAAAAAGCTGATCCAAAGCAACGACCCGCAGGTTTGGGATGTGCTGGAGGACGTGATCGACGGCCACCCGGTTTTGCTCAACCGCGCTCCCACGCTGCACCGCCTGGGGATCCAAGCCTTTGAACCGATCCTGGTGGAGGGAAGGGCGATTCAACTTCACCCCTTGGTCTGCCCTGCTTTCAACGCCGACTTCGACGGCGACCAGATGGCGGTGCATGTGCCCCTGTCGTTGGAAGCCCAGGCGGAAGCGCGCCTGCTGATGCTGGCCACCAACAACATCCTCTCCCCGGCCACCGGCGCTCCCATCATCACCCCCAGCCAAGATATGGTGTTGGGGTGCTACTACCTGACGGCGGACAACCCCCACGCGCCAGATATTGGCGATCGCTTCTTCGCCAGCTTGGAAGATGCTCTCATCGCCTACGACCGCGGCGCCATCGGCCTGCACAGCAAGGTCTGGGTGCGCTACCACGGCCCGATGGAGTTGGGCAAGGGCGAAAAAGAGTCCGAGCCGCAAATCATCGAAGAACCGGGCGGCATTCGCCTCAAGATCACCAACTACCGCCGTATCCGCGAAGATCAAGACGGCAACGTGATCAGCCAGTACATTCGCACCACGCCGGGCCGGATCATTTTTAACAAGACCGTGCAAGATATTTTGTCTGCGTAGTTCATCCTCTGCCGTAGGACGGCTCTTCTCTCCCCTCTCTCCTCTTCTCTCTAGCGAGGCATCATGAGCGAAAAAGGACGATTTTCCGCTGGCCTGGCGCGGCAGGCTGCCGACGGCAATAAAGCCGACGCCCCTTTGCCCCCTGTGCCCTTTCGCAACTATCAAATTGGCAAAAAAGAGCTGCGCAACCTAATTGCTTGGTCTTTTGCCCGCTACGGCACGGCCCGCACTGCTCAGATGGCGGATGCTCTGAAGACCCTGGGCTTCAAATACGCCACCCAGGCAGCCGTCTCCATCAGCGTCGAAGATCTGCGCGTTCCCCCCAGCAAGCGGCAGTTGTTGGCGCAAGCGGAAGCCGAGATCGAGGCGGCCACCGAGCGCTATACCCGTGGAGAAATCACAGAGGTGGAGCGCTACCAAAAGGTGATCGACACCTGGAACCAGATCAACGACCAGATCAAGGAGGAGATGCTCAGCAACTTCCGGCAGAACGATCCCCTTAACTCCGTCTACATGATGGCCAACTCGGGGGCGAGGGGGAATGTCTCCCAGGTACGGCAGTTGGTGGGCATGCGCGGCCTGATGGCCAACCCCCAGGGGGAGATCATCGATTTGCCCATCAAAACCAATTTCCGCGAGGGCCTGACCGTTACCGAGTACATCATCTCTTCCTATGGGGCCCGCAAGGGCTTGGTGGATACGGCCCTGCGCACCGCCGACTCCGGCTACCTCACCCGCCGCTTGGTGGATGTGTCTCAGGATGTGATCGTGCGGGAATCTGACTGCGGCACTGAGCAGGGCATCCTTCTGGAATACCTGATGGACGGGGACAAGGTGGTGGTGTCTCTGGAGGAGCGCTTGGTGGGCCGAGTGTTGGCGCGCGACGTGGTGCATCCACAAACCCAGGAGATCCTCGCCCGCCGCAACCAAGAAGTGGATCACGACTTGGCTAGAACCATTGCAGAGGCTGGCATCCGCCAGGTGATGGTGCGTTCTCCCCTCACCTGTGAAGCCAACCGCTCCGTGTGCCGGATGTGTTATGGCTGGAGCTTGGCCCACTCCCGCCTGGTGGATCTGGGGGAAGCGGTCGGGATCATCGCCGCCCAATCGATTGGGGAGCCGGGCACCCAGTTGACCATGCGCACCTTCCACACGGGAGGCGTGTTTACAGGGGAGGTGGCCCGCCAAATTCGCGCCCCCTTTGCGGGTGTGGTGCGGTTCCCGAAAAATCTGCGCACCCGCCCCTTCCGTACCCGCCACGGCGACGATGCTCTACAAGTGGAGGTAAACAACCAAATCATCTTGGAAGGCCCAGACGGTCAACGGGAGTCCTTCGACATGACTCAGGGATCCACCCTGCTGGTGCGGGACGGAGCCCAGGTGCAGCGGGATCAGTTGATTGCAGAGGTGTCCCTGGCCAAGGCCAGCCGTAAGAGCACCGAGAAAGCCCAGAAAGAGGTGGTGGCCGACCTGGCTGGAGAAATTCGCTTTGCCGATCTGCCCATCGAGGAGAAGACTGACCGCCAGGGTAACACCACCTACACTGCCCAGCGGCAGGGATTGATCTGGGTGATGTCTGGACAGGTGTACAACCTGCCTCCGGGGGCCGAGCCGGTGGTGAAAAACGGGGATCGGGTGCAGGCGGGGGATGTGATCGCCGAAACCTCGCTGGTGACGGAGCATGGCGGCATTGTGCGGCTACCGGAGCGCAGCGACACCAGAAGTGGGCGCGAGGTGGAGATCATCAACGCTTCGGTGGTGTTGCGGGAAGCACGGGTACGGGTGGAATCCCACCAGGGGCGGGAACAATTTTTGCTGGACACTTCCAGTGGGCAGACCTTTGTTCTCAAGGCTACTCCGGGCACCAAAGTGGGCAACGATGAGGTGGTGGCGGAGCTGATCGACAACCACTTCCGCAGTCAGACGGGAGGCTTGGTGAAGTTCGCCGGCATTGAGGTGGCACGGCGCGGCAAGGCCAAGCAAGGTTACGAAGTCATCCAGGGCGGCACCCTGCTGTGGATCCCGGAAGAGACCCACGAGGTGAACAAGGACATCTCCCTGCTGAACGTGGACGACGGCCAGTATGTGGAAGCGGGCACCGAGGTAGTGAAAGACATCTTTTGCCAGAATGCCGGTGTTGTCGAAGTCATCCAGAAGAACGACATTCTGCGGGAGATTGTCATCAAGCCGGGATCCCTGCATCTGGTGGACAACCCCGCCGACTTGGAAGTGAAAAGTGGCACCCTAATCCAGCCAGGGCAACCGGTGCTCAGCAGCATCGTTCCCGACCGACTGGTCTACCTGGAACACGTGGAAACTCCCGAAGGCCCAGGCTTGCTGCTGCGTCCGGTGCAGGAGTACGAGATCCCCGACCGGCCCTTGGTGCCCACTCAAGAGTCCACCAGCGAGTCCGGTCGCTCCATTCGTCTGCGGGCGGTGCAGCGGGTTCCCTTCAAAGATGGGGAGCGGGTGAAGTCGGTAGGCCCTGTAGAGCTCCTGCGCACCCAACTGGTGCTGGAAATCGATACCGACGCCCCACAACTGAAGGCCGATATCGAGCTGATCCAAGATGAGAAGGATCCAGATATTCGCCGCCTGCAACTGGTGATTCTGGAAACCCTGTTGCTGCGCCGCGACGTGGAAGCGGATCTGACGCAGGGGAGTACCCACACGCGGCTGTTGGTGAAGGAAGGAGACTCCATCGCCAGCGGAGATGTTATCGCCCGCACCGAAATCCAAGCCAAAAAGGCCGGGATCGTCCAAGGGATCCGCGAGGGAGCGGAGGTGGTACGGCGGGTGCTGGTGATTACCGACGACGATCTGGTGCAGGTGCCCCTGACGGGCCCAGCCAATGTGGAAGTGGGGGCGCTGGTGCGGGCTGGGGACGAGCTTGCTCCCGGGATCCCTTCTCCACAGTCAGGACAGGTGATGCAGATAACGGACGGCCAAGTCCTGTTGCGGATGGCGCGGCCCTACTTGGTTTCTGCAGGTGCCATCCTGCAGGTACGGAATGGCGATCTGGTGCAGCGGGGGGATTCTCTGGCCCTCTTGGTGTTCGAGCGGGCCAAGACAGGGGACATCATCCAGGGTCTGCCACGGATTGAGGAGCTGCTGGAGGCCCGCAAGCCCAAGGAAATGTGTGTTCTGGCCAAGCGGCCCGGCACCGTTCAACTGAGCTGGCGGGGAGAAGAGCCAGATCTCAAGGTCATCGAAGCCGATGGCACCGTTAGAGACTATCCTGTGCTGCCGGGGCAGAGCTTGATCGTGGTAGATGGACAGCCGGTGGGGGTGGGGGATCCCCTAACCGATGGCCCTGCCAACCCCCACGACCTCTTGGAGATCTACTACGAGTACCATCGCCAAACCTTGGGAGATGACCAAGCCGCACGGTTGGCTCTGCGGGAGGTGCAGCGCTTCTTTGTCAACGAAGTGCAGAACGTCTACCGCTCCCAGGGGGTGGAGATCTCCGACAAACACATTGAGATCGTGGTGCGCCAGATGACCTCCAAGGTGCGGGTGGATGATGGTGGCGACACCATCCTGTTGCCGGGGGAGCTGGTGGAGTTGCGGGAAATCCAGCAGATCAATGCCACCATGGCCATTACTGGAGGAGCGCCGGCCAAATACACGCCCGTCCTGCTGGGGATCACCAAGGCCAGCTTGAATACCGACAGCTTCATCTCGGCGGCCAGCTTCCAGGAAACCACCCGCGTGCTGACTGAGGCGGCCATTGAGGGCAAATCCGACTGGCTGCGCGGCTTGAAGGAAAACGTAATCATCGGGCGCTTGATCCCGGCAGGCACGGGCTTCACCACCTACGAGGAGATTGCCGCCGAGCCGGAGCCTGACGAAGAGGAGGAAGAGCCTGCGGTGTTGCCGGAGCTGCCGCCTCGTTTGATCTTGGAAGATGATCAATTGATCGACGATTCCACCCCTGCCTTCGACGAGCTAGAGGAGGATGACGACGAGGAGGAGTGAGGCGCTGGGTCTCCAGGATTGGGCCACTTTGCAAACTGAAATCGTCAGTTGCTGCCGCTGCCCCCGCTTGGTGGCCTGGCGAGAGTCAGTCGCCCTTCAGAAGGTGGCCCGTTTTCGCGACCAGCTCTACTGGGGCCGACCGGTGCCAGGGTTCGGGGATCCGCAGGCGCGGCTGTGGGTGATCGGGTTGGCACCGGCAGCTCATGGGGGCAACCGCACCGGGCGGGTGTTTACCGGGGATCCCAGCGGGGACTGGCTGTTTCGCGCCCTGTACCGAGCCGGGTTTGCCAATCAGCCCACCTCTACCCACCGAGAGGATGGCCTGCAATTGCAGGATTGCTACATCTCAGCCGTGGTGCGCTGTGTGCCCCCAGACAATCGCCCCACCGTCACAGAAGCCAAGGCCTGCCTGAGCTACCTGAAACAAGAGCTGGAGCTGCTAACCCAGGTGCGAGTGATCCTGACGTTGGGGCATTTTGCCTTCCAACACGCTCTGACGCTCTTGCCACCTCTCAGGCCCCGCCCCCGCTTTGGCCACAATTGCGTTATTCCTTTGGCAGAGGGTCGCTATTTGCTGGCGTCTTACCATCCCAGCCGGCCCAACACGGCCACACGGCTGCTGACGGAGCCGATGTTGGATGCCGTTTTCGCGCAAGCCCAGCAGTTGCTGTCTGGTAAGCCAGCCCGACCGGCTGAGGATTAGGCGGGTTGCCAAGATTCGAGGCGATAGGCACTGTCCCAAAACAGCCATTCCAACCGGGAGGCAGTGACAAAAGCTGCCCTCATCTTTTCCCGCAGCGGTTCTGTAGCCTGCTGAGCGACGGAGTCGGTGATGTCCAAAGCCTGCTGCACCACTTGGGCAAATTCTTCCCCGGCGTAGGTGTCGATCCACTGTTGGTAGGGATTGTCAGGCTGTGCGGTGCGATAGATGGCGGATCCCACCTCTCGGTAGATCCAAAAGCAGGGCAGCACAGCGGCAATGGCCACCTCATAGGGATCCACAGCCGCCGCAGCCAACAAAAAACGGGTATAGGCGAAGCAGGCAGGGGCATAGGCTGTTTCGGGTTGAATGTCGTAGAGGCGAAAATAGCTTTCGTGCAGGCTGCGTTCGGCCACAATGGCTCCCAGGGCAAAGTTCAAGAAACTCACCACCTGCTCAGCCCCTTCGGAACGAGCTCCAATCAAGGCCAGGGCGCGGGCAAAGTCGGTGAGATAAAGAGCATCCTGCTGCAAGTAAAACTGGAACCGCTGCCGCGATAGGCTGCCCGCTGCCAACTCTCGGTTGAAGGGGTGATCGAGGATTTGCTTGTAGATGGGCTGAATGGCTTGCCAAAGGTGGGCTGTAAAGGACTGGGGCATGGCGACCGTCTCTCGGCGTTTGGTCTTCAGCTAGAAATTGCAGGAGCCCCGCACTGTACCTATAAAGTCAGTGTTGGGAGGAATGCTATAATAATACTGCGGGCACCAGAAACGGTTTTTTTTAAGGCACTGGTAACGGTCGATTGGGGGTGCAGTAAACCACCCCAGAGGCTCGTGGTTGGCTTGCTAACTGCA
>NZ_JANSIL010000006.1:0-6713 GCF_047462015.1 Synechococcus sp. R5-13
TTTGCCAAACCGCCTAAAGCTCAGTAAATTCAGCAAAGTTCAGGGTTTTGGGGGTTAGAGGCATGCTCTCCTCTCCATTCTCTCTGCTCTGGGGCTCAGGGGCGAGGTCTTCCTCAAGGGCAGTCACCCAACCGGAGGGGACGATTTCCATCTCGTCTGTAACCCCTGCTCTTTTCTCTTCCCTCTTCTCTCCGTCAGCCAGCTCCGGCTGTTCATCCTGCTCCGAATTGAGTTTCACGCGCCGCGAGAAACCCCAGACAAATAGGGGGATCACAGCCACCACCATCCCCCACTCCGGGATCTCGATTTGGGGGAAAAACACCTCCAACAACATGGTGCTCCCCACCAAGGCGATGATGGCAAAAGCGGCGTCTTCCAGGTGAGAGAACTCGTCCAACCAACGCAAAAACAGAGAAGCCATGTAGCGCATCAGGGTAATGCCGAGAATGCCGCCGAGGATGATTACCCAAGCCTTGCGGGAGACACCCACCGAAGCAGCGATACTGTCGAAAGAAAAGACCAGATCCGTCAGTTCCACCATCACCAGGGTCTGCCAAAAATTGGCGTGGCGGGTGATGTCCTGTTCTTGGCCTTCTTCCCCGCCCCGAAAATGCTGCCAGGCCAGCCAGAGCAGATAACAGGCCCCCAAGAATTGGGCGGGCGGATACTCCACCAACCAAACTGCCGCAAAGACAATGGCGATGCGAAAGCCGTAAGCGCCGATGATGCCCCAGCGCAAGGCCCGATTCTGCTGCTGGGGGGTGGGCAGATGCTTCACCAGAGCTGCTAGGGCAACGGCGTTGTCCGCAGAGAGGGCGGCCTCCAAAAACACCAAAGCCACTACCAAGAAAATATCTGTCCAGGTGAAGGACTGAGTCATCCCTTGCGCCAGGATCAAGGTCGCTCTCATCGCATCTGTTGCATTTTTGACAAGTGTTGCATCAATTAGCATATTCGCGCGTTTTGTCCGCCCCAGTCAGTCCAACACAGCAGTTAACCAGCGTAGGAACCCTCCCCATCTTCGGATAAAGGTACCCCAGAAAAAGGCATGAACCCAGTTAGGTGACCAGAGGCAACACCCTCAAACTCCCGAAGGATGGGAAAGAGAAAGCCCAAGCCTAAACTATGGCCTGAGTATAGCCTGTTTGGCTCAGGATCTATTTACAATTCTTAACCTTCCGAAATCTGTCGATTCCCTGTTGGATCTCCAGTGGGGCCGCATGAACTCAATCGAGCTGCCAGCCGTTGTCCACAGCGCAGGATCTGGCCTGCCAGAATCGCCGCCCCGAAACCGTTATCGATGTTCAGCACTCCCACCCCCGCCGCGCAAGAGTTGAGCATGGTGAGCAGGGCAGCCAAGCCTTGAAAGCTGGCCCCGTAGCCAATGCTGGTGGGCACAGCGATCACCGGACAATCCGCCAGACCCGCCACCACGCTGGCCAAGGCCCCCTCCATGCCCGCCACCACGATCAGCACGTCCGCTTGCAGGGCCGCCCAGTTGTGCAGCAGCCGATGGATCCCGGCCACCCCCACATCCCAGAGGCGCTTCACCTGAAACCCAGAAAGCTCGAGCGTGAGGGCGGCTTCTTCTGCCACCGGTAAGTCGGCAGTGCCGGCGGAGATCACGCTGACCTGCCCAGGATGGCTGACCACCTGCCGGGGCGGGATCCAACACAAGCGGGCCAACTCGGAATACTGGGCCTGGGGCAAGCGGCTGCGGATCTCGGCATACACCTGGGCTTCGATGCGGGTGGCCAAGGCCAGGGATCCCCGCTGGTGGAGTTGCTCCAGGATCTGGGCAATCTGATCTGGGGTCTTGCCCGGCCCCCACACGGCTTCGGGAAAGCCCGTGCGCAAGGGACGGTGGTGATCCACATGGGCGAAATCTCCCACCGGCTCGAAGGGCAGAAAGCGATAGGCCTGCAGAGCTTGCTCTGGGGTGAGCTTCCCTTGGGCCACCGCCCGAAACAGATCCTGCAGCGCTGTCGTGGAAGGGGGGTTCATGGAAGGTGAGTTCAATCTGCAACACTCGGCTTGGATCTTGCCTGGATTTATTGGGCCAAAGACCCGCGCGGGAAAAACAACACCGGATGCCAACTTTGCCGCAAAATCTCGCCGGTGAGGCTGCGAACCGACCACTCCCAAAAGCTGCCCACATGGGGGGAGGCAGTGGCAATGGCCGTCATGTCTTCATCGGCAGCAGTAGCTAGGATCTCTTTGAGAGGGGATCCCACCCGCACCAGGGTGCGCAGCTGTACGGGCTTCACCTGCTCGCTCAGGGGTTCAAGCACCTGGGCCAGGTCAGCCTCGGCTTTGCGTTGGAGCACCTCCACCGGAGTTCCTTGGTTGCGGCGGGCGCTGGGATCCACCACGTAGAGCAGGGTAAGCGTCTGGCACTGGGAAGTACCGGGCAGCAGGTGGCCGAGATGGTTCAGCAACTGCTGACGCGGCTGCTCAAAGTCAAAGGGCACCAAGAGGCAGCGAAACAGGTGGCGGCTGCGCAAGCGCAATTCTTCCAGGGTAAAGGTAGCCAGCAGTTGGGGGCGCATCACCAGTAGGGGGATTTTCAGCTTCGGCAACAGCGTCATGGTGGTGCTGCCGAACAATTTTTCGGCGAGCAGGTTGTGGGTACCCATGCCTGTAATCAGCAGATCGGAGCCATAGGTTTGGATGCCTTTTAGGATTAGATCGGCTGGCCTGCCCGCCTGCACCAGAGCCTTGACTTCCAACCCCGCCGGGAT
This sequence comes from Synechococcus sp. R5-13, assembly GCF_047462015.1. NCBI lineage: Bacteria > Bacillati > Cyanobacteriota > Cyanophyceae > Synechococcales > Synechococcaceae > Synechococcus > Synechococcus sp. R5-13. The sequence continues at coordinate 2,742 of NZ_JANSIL010000006.1, forward strand.
CGGGTTCAGCAGCTTCTGCAACTGGGTCTGCTCTGCCTGGACTTCGGGGGTAATGTCGTCGGGAATGCCGATGTCGTCCTCTTGCCAATCTACGCTGCGGACGAAGGTGACGCGCTCGATGCCATTGCTGTGCAGATCTTCTAGACACTTGCCAAAACGCTGCAGGCCATCTCGGCGGTCGGTGGCAATTAACACGTTTTTAAACATATCGTTTTGAGCATTAGGAGAGAGGGTAGCCGGCTCAAGAGCAACGCTTTGGCCCGCAGCGATCCTAAGCTAACACCTTGCGGGGTTGTTCCCAAGGCAGCAGCTCCGGATCCCTCTTCGGCGTCGATTGCTCAGCGGTTGGGATCTGCCAGGTTGCGAAACTGGGTGTACTGGCTTTCGAACAGCAGGCGCACAGTGCCGGTGGGGCCGTTGCGATGTTTGGCAATGATGACCTCGGCAATGCCGCGATCGCTGGTGTTGGGATCGTAATACTCGGGGCGGTAGATCATCATCACCAGATCGGCATCCTGCTCGATGCTGTTGTGTACCAGCAGCCCGTTGGCCACAAAGTTGTGATGGCGGGGCATCTCGATGTCGTAAACCGGCTGAGGCTCCCCCGGCTCGCTGATGAACACCACCGGATCCCAGATCAGCCCCTCCTGCACCACCACCGCCACCTCTTCCTCCAATTGCAGCTCGTCCAAGGTTTTCCAGCCCTGTTGGGTGAAAAAGGGGTGATTGCCGGTGGCGCGAATGGAAAAGTTGAGGCGGGTCTTCAGAAGACAAGTGGGCTGGTGACCGCTGCGAAACACCTTCACCGGCTGCTGGGGCACCAGGCGTCCGCGTCCGTTCAAGCTGAGCAGGCGGGGCAGTTCCGCCGCAGCCGGTAGGGCCGCCAGTTGATCCAACCGCCAGATCTTGCCGCGATCCGCATCCATCACCTGCGTATCCCCGGCCAGACAGCCCGATTCCCGCAGGTCTGCCAGTTGCGGGCGCTTATCGGAGCGAGACTCAACAGCTCGACTGAGCTGAGACAGCACCAGCACCGGCACCATCAGCTCCTTGGCCATGGCCTTGAGGCCACGAGTAATGCGCGACAGCTCCTGCACCCGGTTGTCGGCGGCGGATCCCTGCATCAGTTGTAGGTAGTCGATCAACACCATCCCCAACGTTCCCCCCTGTTCCGCCTGCAAACGCCGCGCTTTGGAGCGAATTTCGGTAACGGTACAGTCGGGGGTATCGTCGATGAACAGGGGCAATTGCGATAAAAAACCAATGGCTTGTCCCAGGCGCTGCCACTCGTGTTCGCTAATGCGCCCAGAGCGCAGACGGCTGCTGTCGATGCGGGCTTCGCTGGCCAAAAGCCGCTGCACCAGTTGCTCCCTCGACATTTCCAGGCTAAAGATAGCGACCGGCTGCTTGGCATAGGCAGCCACATTCTGGGCAATGTTGAGGGCCAGGCTGGTCTTCCCCATCGAGGGACGACCGGCCAGGATCAACAAGTCGGATCGCTGCAAGCCCTGGGTCAGGTTATCCAGGTCGATGAATTTGGTCGGGATCCCAGGGAGCTGAGCCCCACTCTGGAACTTCTCTTCCAAATCCGAGAAGATATTGACCAAAACCTCGGAGGCCGGGATAAGACTGCGCTGCACCCGCTCTTGGGTGAGGCCAAACACCTGCTGCTCGGCTTGATCCATCACCTGAGACAGGGGCTGACTGGTATCGTAGGCCAAACGAGCCAAGGTATTGCTCACCTGGATCAACTGGCGGCGCATGTATTTATCCATCACCAGGCGGGCATACTGGTCGATGTTGACGCTGCTGACGGTTTGCTCCAGCAGACGACGGATCGCCCCTGTTCCTCCCACCCGCTCCAGAAGATGATGATCCGCCAACCAAGCAGACACAGTCATCAGGTCGGTGGGCTGCCCTTGGCTGTGCAGTTGGAGAGCAGCCCGGTAAATCTCTTGGTGGGCAGAGATATAGAACATCTCTGGACGCAGAAACTCCGCGACCCGCACCAACGCATCCGGATCGAGGAGAATGCCCCCCAGGATTTCCTCCTCGGCTTCAATGTTTTGAGGAGGAAGCCGATCCCCACCCGTTAAGTCGTAATCGCTGATCACCACAAGCCAGGATAGGAAAATCAACCCAGCCCTAGGGCAACCGGCCTCTCAGCCAGTCAGCTCCAATCGTCAGGCGGGTCAAGCTCTAGGCTGAGCATACCCGCTTGTTGCCTAAGGCAAAAACCCTACTCACCCCGGGATCCCTCACAGGAATTCAGGGAGCCTCAAAGGTAGCTTCTCATTCGGGAGTAACCTGAATGCGCAGCGTAGCGGTAACTTCGGGGTGTAACTTTACCTGCACGGGATAAACCCCGGTTTTTTTGATTTCCTCGTTGAGGAGAATGTTGCGGCGGTCGATATCTAGACCGCTGGTAGCCAGCACCACCTCGGCAATATCGCTGGTGGTCACCTGCCCAAATAGGAGGTCGTGTTCTCCCACTTTCTTACGGATGACGAAGCGACCAATGGTCTCCAGAGCGGTCTTGTAGTTTTCCGCCCGTTGTTTTTCTGCCAGTTTACGAGCCGCTTCCTGCTCCAGACGCATCTGCTGCTCTTTCAATATGCCAGGGGTAACCCGCACCGCCATCTGCCGCGGGAAGAGGTAGTTGCGAGCATAGCCGGGCTTGACGTTGACAATCTCTCCGGGCTTGCCCAGCCCTGGGATCGCCTGGCGCAGCACAACCTGCATGTTACGTTTCGACATTGGGAAGACACTTCTTTTCTCGACAGCCCTCCATTCTAGAGGCTCAGCAGGTTCATCGTCAGCCCAGAGTGCCATAGCCACCAGCCCGTCGGCATAGGGGATCCCTTCTCAGAGCTTATTCCCGATTGGCAGGTCTCTAGAGTCCTCTTCCAGCTCTGAACCTTGGCGGGAAGATGAAGAAGCCACCTTTCCAAACTCAAAAGGCGGAAGTTCTCTGTTTTGGGAGATACCCAATCCAGGGTAGGGAGTGGCTGACACCAAAGGGGATCCCTTGAGGGGTTTGCAACATTTGGCGGATATCCCCAGAGATAACCTGGGCTTAACCTCGTTTTAACTAAAAACAACTGCCTTTACGTTATAGTAGCTGCGCGGACTGGCGAAGTCTTCAATGGAGCGTTCCCGAGGGAACCCTGCGTGCTCAAAGGGATCCCTGGGATGTTGCGATTGGTTGAAGGCTTGTTGAGGATCGCAGGGTTAGCTTGAGGGTTGCCTCCAAGCTTCCAGGCGGTAGTGGCATACCCAGCCCGACGAGTTTTGATTGGGTTGGGTAAGGTTCTCGAGTGAAGTAGCCTTTTTTAGATCTGGGCTAGGATTTTATCTTCATCTGGGAGAGGAGATCTGTATGGTGATGTTGCACCCCTTGGAGCGTCGTTCTTTCCTGAAGTTTCTATCTGCCACTGTTGCCGGCTTTGCGGCTAGCCAGGCGAATTGGCAGCGGGTGTTTGCTCAGAAGACCATCACCATCAATGGCGCTGGGGCGACCTTCCCGGCCCCTATCTATCAAACTTGGGCCCAAGAGTTTGGCAAGAAAAACCCTAACATCCAGGTCAACTATCAGTCTGTAGGAAGCGGTGCGGGTCGTCAGCAGTTTGTAGCCCGCACGGTCGATTTCGGTGCCACTGACAGCGTGCCCCGTCCTGAACAGATCAACCAAATTGAGAATGAGGCTAACCCTCCCAAAGGGATGGTTTCTGTACCCATGGTGGGCGGAGCGTTAGTTGCAGCGTACAACATTCCTGGGGTGGGCCCCGAAATCCGCCTTTCCCGCCTGGCACTGGCGAATATCTTCCTGGGCAAGATCAAGAACTGGAACGATCCCCTGCTGGCTGGCCTTAACCCACAGGTGACTTTCCCGGATTTGCCGATTACCGTCGTGCATCGCTCTGATGGAAGTGGTACCACCGATATCTTCACCACTCACCTCAACGCTATTAG
>NZ_JANSIL010000007.1:0-34074 GCF_047462015.1 Synechococcus sp. R5-13
AGAGGTTCGGGCCTGTTTTGTTCTCTGGTAGAGCAGAGCAGGCTCAGGGCTACTGAAAGCCCGCTCCGTAACGCTTTAGCGGTCGGAGTCGGGTAGTTTACCCGCACGCAAACGAGATTTTGCCTCGGTGCCGGCAGGGATCCCAAGTAGCAGCCAAAACCTAATCTTGAGTATCCAACCTGCGCACCAACCAGCGCCGCAGCGGATGCCACACCGGCAAGGATAGGATCCAACGGGATTGCTGCTCCAGCATGAGACGCTCCACCGGATACAGGCCGAACAGCTCATAGCGGCTTTGGGCGATCAGGATCCCCATCGTGAAGCTGACACAGAGCAACAACCCCAAAGTCGGCCATCCTGGGCGGTGAAACAAGGCATATCGCAGGCCCGTCCAAGTAAAGTAATCCCACAGGCGGGCTATATCCGCTCGCAGAGCCCAAAGGCTAGGGATCCCGACCACCAGCCACAACAGGCCCAGAAAGATGAAGCTACCGCCGTGGTAGAGGCGCAACAGGCGCTTGGCTGCCGGAGACAGAGCTTGAGTGCCAGAGGCAGCTTTCTTTTCCGCAGCTGAGCCAGGATCAGGGAGCAAGGGCATGGGGATCCCAATTTTCGACACCTCAACACCCATTTTGGACTTATCTCCGACGCAATAGCTCGGTTGCATGGGATCCTCGAACTCAAACGAGTACTTTTCTGCTTTCGGCTCGCCCATTTTAAGGGATCGATGCACAGGGAGCCCAGTTGTGGCTCTCCCGCTGCACAGCGCCATCCAAAAAGGCACTGATCAAAGCATCTGCTCAAAGCATCTGCCGTCTGCAAGTCTTCCTTATCCGTACAGTCAAGTTTCCTGAGAGACGCCCAGACGTCCCGTTCCAAGAGCTTGGCAGACGATCTCTTTGACGTTCATATCCTGAGCGAAAACCAACATTCCCATGGTGAAGGGATCCCGCCCTGGCTCCCTAAGGCAAACCGCGCAATTTGCCCAAGCAACACTGCGGAAATCCAAGCCAGAGGCAGGTGGGCAGGGTTGGGGATTGGGAACTGGGTCGGGGATATAATGGCTCTGCACCCTTTTCTTCGGCCTTGCTAGCTCAAAGGATAGAGCACCGACCTTCTAAGTCGATGGTTGCAGGTTCGAGTCCTGCGCAAGGCGCTGGCCTTGCCCTCTAAGCCTTGCTTGGGGTTTCCGACAAGCTGCCCTGGTGGGGGCACCACACCTGAACAACCACCTGCCGGGAGTGGCTTTCCACCCGCAGGGATCCGCCCATCAGCTCCACTGCTTTTTGAACCAGCGATAGACCCAAGCCCGTTCCCCCGGCGTTGCGGCAATCCAACTGGAGGAGGCGATAGAACTTTTCAAAAAGGCGGGGCAACGCTTCTGCAGGAATTTCCACCCCTGTATTGCGCACCGTGATCAGCCAGCCGGGACGGCCATTGGAGTTAGCCTGGCTCACACTCAAATAGATGCTTTCCCCAGTGGGGGTGTACTTACACGCATTGTTTAAAAGCTCGCTGACCACCCGCGACAAGAGGCTCTCATCCGTGCAGAGGAGCCAAAGGTCGGGATCCCATTCCACCTGGAACTGTTGGCCTTGCTGCGCAGCCCGCAGCCGGAAGGGCTCGGCAAGATTGGGGATCCATTCCTGGGGAGATAAACAGGTAAGTCTGAGGACTTTGTTTCCGGATTCGAGGGCTTGCAATTCCAACAGGTCGTTGATTAACTCCAGCTCGCGGTTGGTCTCCATCTCCAAAATTTGAAAGTAGCGCCTTTCCCGCTCGGTTAGGTTGGCTTTAGATAGAAACCCAATAGCCAGCTTCATGTTGGTGAGAGGTGTGCGCATTTCGTGGGAGACCATGTGCAGAAACTCATCTTTGAGTTGGTTGAGCTCCTGCAACTGTTGCACCTGACGCTGGATCGTTTGATAAAGACGTGCTTGGCGAATGGCGATGGCACATTGGCCGGCTACCCGTTGGATAAGCCGTTGTTCCCGCTCGGTAAATATCTGCCCCGGTGGACGGGATCCACAAATATCTCCCAAAACAAGCAGTTCCTCGTGTTGAGCTGTCAGATCCCTTTTGTCGCAAATGGGAGCGATGATCAGGGTGTAGCGGTCGTGGTTAGGCCAGCAGGGGTGATGGAGATTGCTGAAGTGGCAAAGCTGTCCGCGCTGGAGCTGACGAAGCACATGGGCGAAATCCGCAAACGAAACCTCCAGGGGGAAGCGCCGGATCCCTTCTCCGGCCAAATAGTCCACCGCCAAAACGCTGACCTGCCGCTCTGGGTCATGAAGGGCAATGGTGCAATTGGATAGGTTCAAGCTCAGGGCCAGTTCTCGGGCTACCGTTTCCAAGATTTTTTGTTCATCCAAAGTGGAGCGAATTTCTTCGGTGATGAGCTGGAGTAGCGCTTCGTCGTTGTAAGCTTGTTCGAGCTCTGCATTGCGCACCCGTACTTGGTAATCCAATTCGGCATTGGTCTGTTGCAGCTTTTGATAAAGCTCTGCCTGCTGAATGGCCACCGCCAGGTGCTCCCCGATAGCCTTGGCCAACTCGATCTCATCGGTTTGCCAATCCGGATCTGAAGTCAGGCGCCGCAGCGATAGCCCGCCCCACATTTGTTCCTGACAAGCCACCGGGATCACCAGCCAAGGGCCCAGTTGGTATTCTCGCTTCTCATAAATGGCAAAGGGATCGGCAATCTGCTCCGGATCCTGGACATGAAAAATTTGCAGCCGTTTCAAATGATCGAAAACCATAAAATCCCTGCTATCCGGCAGTCGCAGGTTCAGATTGTTGGGCAAATTAGGAAATCGGCTATGGCTGGCAATGCCCAACCACACGGCCTCAGCGGGCAGGTACTGATAAAGGGTAACTCGTGCTGCCTGCAACACTGCCCCCACTTCCCGCACCGCCACATCAAATAGGGTGGGTAAGTCCAGAGAGGTGTTGATGGCCTGAATGAGCTGATTAAACAGTCTTTCTCGCTGCAATTGCCGCTGCAGTTTCAGCTCAGCTTGCTTGCGAGGGGTGATGTTTCTGATGATCACCAGCACTTGATCTTCCCCAAAGGGAACGATGCGGGCCTGGCGATATTGGGGCTGAGGGGATCCCTCTGGGCAGGGGTATTCGATCTCTTGAGCTTGCCGGGTTGCCAAGGCCAGCTCCAGATGCTCGCGAATGGCTTGGGCTATGGGTTCCGCCCCACCGGTGCAACCGGTATCAGGAAACAGCTCTTCAGGAGTTTTGCCCAGGTAGTAGGCAGGGGGATGGGGGACAGAAAAATGGCTGGGCGGCTTGAACTCCAGACAGCGGCCCTGGCGATCCAGACGAAGCAGCATGTCGGGCAGGGCTTCCAGGAGCTGGCGATAGTGGCGCTCTCGCTCGGCCAAGGTGATCTCTAATTGCTTGCGCTCGCTGATATCCAGGGTCACCCCGACAACCTGGCCGGGATCCCCTTTCGGCCCCAAGAGCACAATCCCCTGGGAAAGCTGCCAGCGCATCTGGCCGTCGGCCTGGTAAACCCGATATTCCACCGAAAAGTTGGGATCCCCCTCTACCGCCCTGGGCCCAGCCGTCTGCAAAGCTTCTTTCACCCTTTGGCGATCTTCTGGGTGAACGTGCTGCAAAAACACTTCCAGGGTGAAATCTTGGCCGGGATCCAGCCCGTATTTGGCCTTGCACTGGGGAGAAGCACTCAACTCCCAGGTGCGCAGATCCAGTTGCCAATAGCCCAGTTGGGTGGCTTCTAAGGCCAAATAGAGATGCTCTGGATAAAAGCTGCCGTCTCCTGGCCGCACCGGCACCAGGCGGTATCGAGTTGAAGCCATCTCCCTCACCAGATTCTATGAGCCCTGCCTCATTGTGGACAATTTTCAGAGAACCTGGGAGATCCTACTATTCGAACTGTTAGAAATTCCTAACCTTAAGCATGGCTCCAGGGTAACTCTTAGATATGTGTTCTCCGACACCAAACCTTCAACTTGAGCTGGACTTCAACTTCACGGGGAGAAGGCCTAGGGTCACACCCTGCTGATGCGACCAGGAGGCTTTGGGCCGGGCTTGTGGGAAAGGGGGGTGCCTCTGCTATAGTATCGTCAGTTGCATTTCGGATCCCAAGTGGTGGGATCCCCCTGGCAGGTAGGGTCAGGGCAGGCTTCGAGATGTCTTTGCGCTCTTGCGAGAGTTGACGTTGCGTTGAGCTTTCTCGGTGTGATCCTGCCCTTAGCCTGCGTGAAGCGTTTTCTCTTTTTTATGCTTTCCTGTGCAACGTTAAGCCTGACGTTTAATCACAGAAAACTTCTCCTGCTCTCGAGTTTGGGTTTATCTGTAGTAAGACCTGTATTCAGATTTTCCCGATGGGTTGACGGTTTCCTGTTCGCCCTGGCGCGGCTTCTCAAGGTGCCGTTGCCCTCTTCATTTGGTTAGCGGACGGGGAAACAGAAGATTGCTAGATCTGGACAATTAGCAGAGCCGAGGTTGTCTTCACTTCCTTGGGCTTTGGCTTAAGTTTTCCTTTCCCCGGGTATCTCTTGCAAAGTTGCCCGATGTTGGCGATGGCAACAGGATAGTCTGTTTAGCCTGCTGTTAGGTTTTCTGGATTCTCTGAGTTGGGTTGATGGGCTGGCCCGCGGCATGGCGAGCGAAGGGATCCCTTTGACCTTTCTCAGCAGACTTCTCCCTATTTTTTCCTAGCTCAACTCAATCATTTTCCAACCGAAGAATTCAAGGTTATTGCTGTGGTTTGTAAAGTTTCTCCCAGTTTGGATCGACATAGCCAGTCGAGTGAATCTGCTTTGCTTGGCCAGGCTTCATTGCCCCAAGGCCACCCCTTGGATCCCCTCAGTGCTGAGGAGATGCGGCAAGTGGTGCAGATCCTGCGCCGGCAACGGCCCCTCAGTTCTCAGGGGCGCTTTGTAACCATCCAGCTACACGAGCCGGAGCGGCCTTGGATGGAAACTTGGCAGCCGGGGCAGCCGTGGGATCGGCAGGCTTTCGTGGTGCTGTTGGATCCGGCCAGTGGCAACACCTACGAAGCCGTGGTCTCTCTGTCAACACAGCAGGTGCGCTCTTGGCAGCTCATTGCGGGCGTGCAGCCCCCTCTGCTCGACGATGAGGTGTACGCCTGCGACCGCCTGCTCAAGGAGGATCCCCAGTTTTTAGCGGCTTTGCAGCGCCGAGGCATTGCCGATGTGGATTTGGTGATGGTGGACTACTGGACGGTGGGCTACTTCGGGATCCCGGAAGAAGAAGGGCGGCGGCTGGTGCGAGGCTTTTGTTTCCTACGTACTTCCCCTTGCGACAACGGCTATGCCCGCCCCATCGAGGGGCTCTACCCCTGGATTGACCTCAACCGCATGCAAGTTGTCAAGGTGGAGGATCGGGGTCTGTGGCCCTTGCCGCCGGAGTCCGGTAACTTCGACGAGCTGTTTTTCAAAGATTTTCGCCAAGACTTGAAGCCGCTAGAAATCACTCAGCCCCAAGGGGTGAGCTTCCAGGTGGACGGCCACCACATCCGCTGGCAGAAGTGGGATCTGCGCATCAGCTTTAACCCGCGAGAGGGGCTCGTCCTCCACCAGGTGAGCTATGAGGATCAAGGCCGCCTTCGCCCCATTCTCTACCGCGCCTCGGTAGCCGAGATGGTGGTGCCCTACGGGGATCCGCGGGATCCCCACTGTCGCAAAAATGCCTTTGATGTGGGGGAATACGGCATTGGCATGCAGGCCAATTCCCTGCAGCTGGGCTGCGACTGCTTGGGAGAGATCTACTACTTCGATGCCTGGTTGCCCACCAACAGCGGCGAGCCCATGCTTTTGAAAAATGCCGTCTGTATGCACGAGGAGGACTTTGGGGTGCTCTGGAAGCACACCGACTGGCGCACGGAACGGGCGCAGGTGCGGCGCTCGCGGCGGCTGGTGCTTTCCTTTTTCACCACCATTGGCAACTACGACTACGGCTTTTTCTGGTATTTCTACCAAGACGGCACGCTGGAGTTTGAAGCCAAGCTCACCGGCATCATCAACACTTGCGCCACGTTGCCGGGGGAAGAGCCGGAGTTTGGCGTCTTGGTGGCACCCCAATTGTCTGGCCTCAACCACCAGCACTTTTTCACTGTCCGCCTCGATATGGCGGTGGATGGGCCGTGCAACTCCCTCTATGAAGTGCATGCAGAACCTCTGCCTCTGGGGCCGGATAACCCTCACGGCAACGCCTTTCGCGCCCGCTCCACCCTGCTGAGCGCCGAGCAGGAGGCCAAGCAAACGGTGGATCCCTTGCGAGGTCGCTACTGGAAGATTGTCAACCCCAATCGCCACAACCGCCTGGGACAGCCGGTGGCCTACAAACTGATGCCGGGGGAAAACGTCCAGCTTTTGGCCCACCCCGACTCTTGGCTGTACCGACGGGCAGGATACCTGGCCCACCACCTCTGGGCCACGCCCTACCATCCCGGCGAGAAGTTCCCAGCAGGGAACTACCCCAACCAACATCCCGGTGGCGAAGGGCTGGTGCAATGGACGCAAGCGAACCGCTCCCTGGAAAACACCCGCCTGGTGCTCTGGTATAGCTTTGGCTGCAATCACTTCCCCCGCACCGAGGACTGGCCAGTGATGCCGGCTAGCTACATCGGCTTTATGCTCAAGCCCCTGGGCTTCTTTGAGTGCAACCCAGCTCTGGATGTGCCTCCTCCCCCGCCGAAGACCAAAGGCTGCTGCAGCTTTATTGACTACCCCCCTGCCTAGAGGGCGAGGATTCTTTCAAGTGCGAACAGCTTGGGCGCGACAGGAGTGAGAGGGGAGGCACTCTTCGCCCACGGGGCTTGAGACCTGGTTTCTGGGTCACCGTAGCAGGTGCCTTCCATTGCTCAGCCCCGGTCTTTGGTGCTGGGCAAAAGCTCTGCTCAGATCTGCTCAGATTGAGAGTTCACAAGCTGCTGCGAATCACAAACGAGTAGTTGCTGCCCGGTTCCAGCAGATAGTCGGATTTTTCCAGAAAGCGGCTCAAGGGCTCGCAAATCAAAGCTCGCCCCACAGAAGGCTCCACTCTGAGTTCCCCGGCCCGAAAGCACCAGCAAAAGCGCCAAACCCAACCATTGGCATTGACTTCCCCCTCAATGGCACCCTCTTGCCAAGAGCGGCGGGTAATTTGGATATGGGCAGTGGTTTGAGGCAGTCGGCTCATCCGGCATCTCCCGACGGGATCCCTTGTAGGATAGCGCGTGGCTCCCTCGCTGCCGCCAGCAGGTCGAGTATGGCGAGTGAGGCAGCAGGAGCTCAACCCGTGGGGAGGGATCCCGTACACAGGGTCAGTTCTTTCGATCTTCTGAGAGCGGCTGCAACAAACCCCCCAGGGTAGGGGGGCTGTTTCCTGGGCTCCTGCTGTAGGAAAAGCTGGCCAGAAGCTAGCGAGCGGCAGTTGCAAGGGTCTTCGAGGATTTTTTCTCTGGCTTTTCAGCCGCAACCTCTGCTAACAAAGCTCGCAGGCTGGGAAAAAGGAAGTGGTTCTCCTCGACATATTGCGCGCCGAACAACCCCTTCTCCGCCCAAAAAAACCGATCAACTGTATGTTCATTTCGTCGCACCAAAATAAGTGCGGGGGGCTGAATAGACTTCTCCTGAATATATTTTCGAGCAGCGGTTACAGACTTCTCTTCACCACTGTCCAGATTAAATTGAGGAATGTGATCTAAAATTTTGCGCCCTTCCAGACGACGGCGGCTCTTACGCTTTCTTCTCCTAACCAATGTAAGCCTCCTGTAGAAGGATGACCGAACAACCGCAACCGCAAAGAATATATCAGCGCTGCTTAAGAAAAGCAATAACTTTTACCCATTTTTGTTATCATCTTTTACAAAGGCAATAAAGACAGCAGTCGCCCTCAAAGCCCTTGAAGGGTTACTTATGGACGCGCCCAAAAAAATCTAATCGGGAACCTTTCTCCGAACAAAAAATCCCCCAACAATCGCCTGCAAAGAGAGCTGGCGATTGGGCGTTTGCTAGGTTGACTGCTGATATTGATAGGGGATCCACGGGCTCTGACACCTGCGAAGAAAGTCAGATGCCGATGTGGGAGATCCGCATCAAATCTGGACCCTAGCCTAACATTAACAAAAACGATACTCAACAGAACATATACCTAAGCTCAGCTTCAAGACAACCCCCTTTGGGCTGAAGTGCTAAGTCAATTGCCGATGCTGCAAGTCTGGAGCTGCTCAACCGAGGAGAGAAAGGGGCACTCCGGTGCCGGGCTACCGTTGAACAGCGCATGTAAGACTGTACAACCAACTTCTTGTTTCTACAAGAGATCCACTGCAGATCCCCAGCATGTCCACACAGCCCTTTCGCGAGTTCATCCTGGGAGCCCTGGAGTGAGGAGTTCTGGTACCGTAGGGATTGGATAGATCGCGCCTCAGGTGCCGGCAAGCTGGGATGAGCTTGATGGGCATTCAGGACTGCGTTGAACCGATTAGACGGAATTCAGGCATCTTGCTAGTCTGGCTTCAGGTTTGGCTGCACCTCAAGGGCTTAGGTCTATCTTGTCTGGGTTTGGGGAGTTTTGGGCATGATGAAATTCGCGTTGCTGATGGGTCTGGGACTCAGCTTGGGATCCCTGCCGGTTTGGGCACAGGGAGCAACCCCGCTGCCTAGCCCTGCTGCCACTGCTTCTCCAACTTCGGGGGAGGCTCCGGCCACAGCAACTCCCAGCCCTGTGGCATCTCCAGCCCTGACCCCAGAGCAAGTCACCGATGCCCAGGTGGAACAGTTGGTGCGGATTCTGTTGGAGTTGGATCCCCTGATCCGGGAAGCGAGCGCCCAACTGCGGGAAACCCAGAACGAGGAGGAGTACGAGCAAATTATGCAGCGCACAGAAACCCAAGCCAGCCGCATTGTCGAGGAGCAAGGGCTGACAGTGCTTCAATACCGCGAATTGATGACCTTGGCGAACGAAAATCCTGTTCTCAACCAGCGGGTTCGGGCCCGCTTGCAAGAAGTTTTGCAGGAAGGGGAAGCTTCCAACTCTCCAAAGCCGGCCACCCCGACGCCTACACCCTAGGCTGAGCTGGCTTGCCTTGGCCAAAGACAGGGAGAACCCGAGGCAGCCGCAAGGTAAAGCAGGTGTGGTTGGCCTCGCTGTTGAGGTGAATGCTTCCTTGCAACAGGCTTACCCGCTGCCGCACAAGGGCCAACCCCAACCCTGTCCCCCCTTGCCGCCAGGGATCCGCGCTGGGCACCCGATAGAACTTCTCAAATACCCGCTTTTGCTCTTCCAGGGGAATGGTTACGCCGGTGTTGAGGACTTGGATGTCCAGGTGGTCGGAATGGCAGGTGGCCTGAAGGCTGATCAGGTGCTCAGCAGGGGTGAATTTACATGCATTTTTCAGCAATTCCGCCAGCACCGACTTTAGCACTCCCGGCAGGGTAAAAATGGCAGGCAGTCCTGGAGGGATCCCAAGGCTGAAGCGCTGATGGCGGCTATGGGCCTCCTGAGCAAAGGGCTCCGCGATCTGGGGCAACCACTCTTGCAGCTCCAACCAGCAGAGCCGCTGTGAACCGTTCGCGTTAGCGGGACGGAGTCCCTTGAGCATCTCCAACTGCTGCAGTTCCAGCAGATCCTCGACCAGTCTGATCTCCCGCTCGCATTCGTTGTCCAACACCTTCAAGTACTGAGAGATTTTGGCCAGATCCGGGGATCTGGGAGCGCCCTGGGCAGGCAGCAGGACGGAGCTGAGCAGGTGGATGGCCATTTTCATGTTGGAAAGAAGGGTGCGCAGCTCGTGGGACACCGTGCTAAGGAAGTCATTTTTCAGGCGATCCAGCCGCTGCAATTCCTGTACTTGGCGATCCAGTTGGGCGGTGCGGGCCTGTACCTTTTCTTCCAGGGTGCGGTTCAGCTCCTGAACCTGTTGGAGCAATTCCGCCTGCCGAATGGCGATGGAGAGGTGATCGGCCAGGGCCAAGATCAGATCCTGATTGGTGGCCAGCCAACCGGGACGTGCTGTTTTCAGCTAGAACCCGCAGGAGCCCCGCACTCTATTAGTGGCTAGTGACTAGTGGCTAGTCACTACCCACTCACCACTATCCAGGGTCAGTGCCGGAAGGAATGCGGCCTTCCTTGATGAAGTACAATCGGCGCATGACCCAAGTCCTGACTGTAGCTTGCAAACTCAAGGTGTCCCAGTCGCAAGCTGCAAAATTGGATGCGACAATAGATGCCTTTGTGCAGGCGTTGAACTGGGTGAATCAGAACACACCACAAAAGACAGCCAACGCCGTCAAACTGCAATCCCTTTGCTATACTACCAGATGGTACCTCAAGGCAGCTATCCAGAGTGCAGTCCACAGTGGTGATCGGGGCGGGGCCAGCTGGATTGAGTGCCGCCTACGAGCTGAACAAGCAGGGCTACCCGGTAACGGTTTTGGAAGCGGATCCGGTGCAGGTAGGGGGGCTATCCCGCACTGTAACCTACCAAGGCTATCGCTTTGATATCGGTGGACACCGCTTTTTCTCCAAGTCGGCGGAAATTGAGGCTCTGTGGACGGAGATTTTGGGCTCGGAAATGCAGGTTTGCCGTCGGCTTTCCCACATTTTTTACCGAGGTGTTTTCTTTGATTATCCAATTCGACCTACGGATGTTTTTGCCAAACTGGGGCCAGGGTTTACCACCCTCTGTCTGCTCAGTTACCTAAAGGCGCGCCTCTTTCCCAGGCCCAATCCTGTATCTTTTGAAGATTGGGTCATTAACCAATTTGGGGAACGGCTGTATCGCACTTTTTTTAAGACCTACACCGAGAAAGTGTGGGGGATCCCTTGTCACGAGATCAGCGCCGACTGGGCAGCCCAGCGGATCAAGGGTCTGTCGATGGCTTCTTTGATCCGTAAAACCTTTTTCCCCAACCGAGAGGGGGTGATCAAAACCCTGATCGATCGCTTTCGCTATCCTCGCCTAGGGCCAGGCCAGATGTGGGAGCGCGTTCAAACCTTGCTGGCAGAAGCCGGGCAGCCGGTACAACTGGATCGCAAGGTTACGGCAATCCACTGGAACCGGGCCGGAGTTCAAGCTGTACAAGCCTGTTCTCAAGGGGGAGAGACCTTTTGGGTGACCGGCGAGCAGTTCATTTCCACCATGCCGCTGCGCTCTCTGGTGCGGGCTTTGGTACCTGCAGCACCGGAGCCGGTGCGAGAGGCTGCCGAACAACTGCGGTATCGGGATTTTTTGACGGTGGCTTTGCTGGTGGATGAGCCCAACCTATTTCCAGATCACTGGATCTACATTCACGATCCCTCGGTGCGGGTGGGGCGTATCCAAAACTTCAAGAATTGGAGCGCGGACATGGTTCCGGATCCCTCGGTCACCTGCTTGGGTTTGGAGTATTTTTGCTCAGCGACGGATCCCTTTTGGGGACAAACCGATGGGGATTTGATGGCCTTGGCAACGCTGGAATTGCAGCGGTTGGGCCTGCTGGGGAAGGCAAAGGTTTTGGGCGGCACAGTCATTCGCGCCCCGAAAGCCTACCCGGTTTACAATCACGGCTATCAAGCTCACATCCAGACCATTCGAACCTTTTTGGAAGAAGCACTGCCCAATTTGCAGGT
Organism: Synechococcus sp. R5-13; assembly: GCF_047462015.1. Lineage (NCBI taxonomy): Bacteria > Bacillati > Cyanobacteriota > Cyanophyceae > Synechococcales > Synechococcaceae > Synechococcus > Synechococcus sp. R5-13. The sequence continues at coordinate 11,593 of NZ_JANSIL010000007.1, forward strand.
GGCAGGCCGCAACGGCATGCACCGCTACAATAACCAGGATCACGCCATGATGACGGGCCTTTTGGCCGCTCGCAACATTGTGGCGGGGGAACGGCGCTACGATGGGTGGCGGGTCAACCAAGATGCTGAGTATCTGGAAGAGGAGGATTCGACAGCAGCCTTGGCGGGAGGACGGGCCGTGCCCCAGGTGCTGGGTCGCCGGAGTTAGCGGCGGAAGGGATCCTGCTTCGATCCAGCTTCGCCATCCAACACCTCTAGGATGGCCTTGGCAGCGCGAGCCAGAACGCCGGGTTCTCCTAGGGCTGCCCGCATCGCGGCGTAGTCGGCTTGCAGTTGGGCTTTGCGTTCGGGCCGAGTTAGCAACTCCAGCGCCAGTTGGGCAATCTTCTCCGGCTGGGCCTGCTCCTGCAGCAACTCCGGGACAATGGGGCGCATCTGCACCAGGTTGGGCGGAGACATGAAGGGCACCGACACCCTCAGCCAATGGCGGGCGATCCAGAAGGTGAGGGGGTTAAGGCGATAGATCACCACCTGGGGGATCCCCAAGATAGCCGTCTCCAAGTTCACCGTGCCCGACTTGGCCAACACCAAATCAGCCGCTGCCAAGGCGAGGTGATGAGCTTTGTGGGGGGAGAAGAAGGACAGAGCTTGGGGATCCAAAAGGGTGAGGTTGAGCCCAAGGCGGCGGGCAGCCCGCGCAATCGGGGCAGCAAAACGGGGCGAGGCCAGGGGCACCCAAAACTGTGCCTGAGGCAGGTGAGCTTGCAACAACTGAGCCGCCTTGAGCAAGACAGGCAGAACCGAGCGCAGCTCTTGCCGACGCGAAGCCGGCACCACCACCACCACCGTGGCTTCGGCAGGGATCCCCAACTGGGCTCTGGCTGCAGCACGGCTGGGCACAGCGGCCAAAATATCCAACAGGGGATGGCCCACATACTGGACATGGGCTCCTGCCGCCGCGTAGTAGCGAGCTTCCTCAGGGAAAATTGCCAACATCAGCCGCATCTGCTGGGCCAGTTGGTAGGTGAGGCGGGCGTCCTGCGACCACACCCACTCTTGGGGGGCAATGTAATAGACAGCAGGGATCTGCCGCCGTTGCAGCAGACGGGCAATGCGGCTGTTGACGCCGATGTAGTCCACCAGCACGGCCACATCTGGCGGGTCTTGGGCTAAAAAGCGGCGAATCTTCCACTCCGTCCAGAGGGCGGGGCCGACAAAGGGAAGAGCCTCTAAAATGCCAACAGAGCTGATCTCGGTAGTGCGGTGCAATAAACGGGCCCCGGCAGCAGCCATGCGCTCTCCCCCGACCGCTGTGATGCGCAGCTGAGGGCGTTGGCGCAGCAATTCTTCGATCAGATGGCCGGCCTGCAGATCCCCTGAGACCTCGCCCGTGCAGATGAACAGGTGGCTCACTAGAGCTACGCTCCCGACCCCAATCTTTAGTCATCCAGCTCTGAAGTGCTCTGCACCGGCGGATCTTCCCCCCTCCCGCGCAGGGCCGGCAGAGGGCCACGTCGTTGGGGCTGGGAGAGGGAGTCTTCCAAAAATTGCAGCAGATGTTGCAGGGATCCCGTCTCGTCCACCCACTCTTTCCCCTGCAGAGAAAGGATGTGGCGCTCTCCCTCCGCACCGCTGTTACAAACGACACACAGGCTGCTGCGCAGTGTTTGCAGCGCTTTTTCCAAAGGCAACCCTGAGCGGTACAAAAATCGGTAGACCTGCCGCAGCAAGGGCAGGGATCCCTCCATCCCTTGGGCTCGCCGCAGCCCCACCAAGTTCAGACCGCGGATGCGAGCCGGATGTCCTTCCACCAACATGTAGGGGGGAACGTCGCGGTCAACCCGGCTCATCGCCCCCACCATGGCCAAGCGCCCAATGCGGGTGAACTGGTGGATCCCGACCATGCCGCCAATGCGGGCTTGAGACTCGATGTGGATATGGCCGGCCAAGGAAACAGCATTGGTAATCACCACCTGATTTTCGATGACGCAGTTGTGGGCGACATGGGTGTAGGCCATCAGCAGGTTGTGATCTCCGATCAGGGTGGCTTCCCCTTCATTGGTAGCCCGGTTGATGGTGACGAACTCGCGGATGCGATTGCCTCTGCCGATTACCACTTGAGAGGGGGCGCCGCTGTACTTCAGATCCTGAGGCTCGGTGCCCACAACTGCTCCCGGAAAAATGTGGTTGCCCTCGCCGATTTCCGTCCAGCCATCGATCACCACATGGGCCCCCACCACCGTATGGGCAGCAATGCGAACATGCTCGCCGATCACCGCATAGGGGCCAACCTGCACCGTTTCGTGCAGCTCAGCTTTCGGATGGATCACCGCAGTGGGATGAATCCGCTCCCGTGAGCGGTGCGGCGCACTTGCAGAGATGTTGGGAGTGGATCCCGCTGAAGCGAACGAACTCATTTCCGACCTAGCCAGCAACTGTGGTTACGCTCCCAACCCTGCGAAGGATCACCAAGACTTGACTCCAGGGGAGATGAGCCTTAGAGCTACGCCCCACTGTCGCGACAACATGTTTACCGTATCCCGACAGAAAGGCGCAAGCAGCCCCTGAGCCATCTTTCTATCCCAACACTTTATCTCAATTGCGAGAACACCCACACCGGAGCGCCTCCTGGATGGCCGCTGTTGGCCCATCAATCCACCAGGGAGAACATCAGCTCCCCCTCGGTTACCAGTTGCCCTCCCACCTGAGCGCGGCAGAACATCTTGCCAATGCGTCTCTGGCGAATGGTGAGCAAATCGGCGGAGAGCAGCAGCTGATCCCCCGGCAGTACCGGGCGGCGAAAGCGAACGCCATCGATCCCGGCAAACAGGGCCAAGCGCCCGGCCACGTCCGGCAACTTGGTCAACACGATCCCCCCTATCTGGGCCATGGCCTCGACGATTAGGACGCCGGGCATGATGGGTCGGTTGGGGAAATGCCCTTGAAAAAAAGGCTCGTTGAAGGTGACGTTTTTCAGGCCCACCGCCCGTTGCCCCGGTTGATACTCCACAACCCGATCCACCAGCAAGAAAGGATAGCGATGGGGCAAGATCTCCAAAATCTGCTCCGTTGTGAAGACGGGGGGAGCGGTTGCCAATTGAGCGGCTGCTTCAGCCGAGAGAAGGGGAGGAGGGGAGACATCAGAGGACATGGTGAACCCACAGAGGCAGAGGACAAAACCAAATCCCGGACGGGGAGGACGGCAGGCCAGAACTCAGCCAAAAGAGCACCCAGGGATCTACGGAGAAGAGATCAAGAGATTCCAATAGAGCGGATCCCCTTGAAGAAAAGTGCTCGGCACCGCTGTCGCAACTGAGGATGGCAGGGTTGTTGCTGCGCAACCGGATCCCTTGCTCCCCCTCACTCTTCATGGATCAGCAGGGATCCACTCTTGAGCAACTGCTCGGCCAAACGGTGGTGCAGGGCATGGCCCGCCTTGTAGGCCACAATGTGCCCCTGCAGTCGGCAGCCCAGGAGGCTGAGATCTCCTAGTAAATCTATCAGCTTATGGCGCACCGGCTCATCTGGGTAGCGCAATGGCCCCAACCACTCGGTTTGGCTACAGACAATGGCATTTTCCAGGCTGCCCCCCTGGATTAGCCCCCGTTCCCGGGCCAGCTCCACATCCTGCTGGCGGGCGAAGGTGCGGGCCGGCGCAATGGACTGGACAAAATCCGGCCTGTTCTCCCTCCAGCTCAGCCACTGTTCTCCAATCGGGCAATCGGCAAAATCGATGCCATAGGTAAAGCGGGCTGTAGGATGGGGGAGGGCGCTGACAAAGGCTTCCCCCGCCCAGACAGTGACCGGTTCTTGGATCACCCCCAGCAGGGCTGGCTGATCTTGGGCCTGGATCCCGGCCTGGGCAATGGCCTCTACAAAGGGCAGGGCAGAGCCATCCAGAATCGGCAGCTCCGGCCCCTCCACCTCGATGCGGCAGTTGTCAATGCCCAGGATGTAAAGGGCGGCCAGCAGGTGTTCCACCGTCTGCACTTGAACAGAGGGGGATCCCTGCTGCAACAGGGTGCAGAGATGGGCAGGGGCCAGGGATCCCAACCGAGCCGGGATCTCAGGGGATCCCGGTTGATCCACCCGCACAAAAACCCGACCGCTGCCGGCAGGAGCTGGATGCAGACTGCAGCCAATTGGCAGGCCGGTGTGCAGGCCAACGCCTTCTAGGGCAATAGAGCTGGCTAAGGTGTGTTGCCGGCCTCTCATCGTGCTCCGCAGCGCTAGTGCAAACGCTCTTGGCCCTGGTCGAAAACGCGGTAATACAGCTCCCGATAGCCCACGCGCAGGTTGCTGCTGGCATCTGCCAACTTGGCTTTGTGGCTGCGGGTGCCGTAGGCGCTGAACACCTCGTAGGTATCTCCCTCAAAGAAAAAGGAAGAGACATCGGACACCTCTTCGCCCCCCAGCAACTGCCAGCGCCCCTGGCGAAACTGCAGCCGGTAGTGGGCTCTATCCAAGCTGCCGGAAGGACGGTCGATAATGGCGTCGATGCTGCCCTCGTAGAACGGCTCGGCACCACCATTGGGGATGGATATGTCCACAGGCCACACGTCCACAGCGATATCTCGGTAGCGGCAGTTGGGCCGGTTGCACAGGCGAATTGAGCGCATGGCCTCGGCAATGGCTTCCAGCCGCTGCCGCGCCTCGGCCAGAGAAAACCGCTCTGAGTCGCTATCGCGAACGAGCTGGGGCGATACCTGAGCCGGCCCTGCCAGCGATGAAGGGGCAGCCAGCGCCGGGGATCCCCAGCAGCATCCCACCAACACCAGACAAATCAAGCTCAGCCAACAACGGTATGCGGATCCCATGGATGCAATCTATGACAAAATCAAGCTCCTCTTCTCTACTCTAGGCACTCTGGGGGATCCCAACCTGATGCCGATATTACCCCACTCTGGCCCTGAACAACTGGCGCAGGTACGGCTTGTATTGGTGCAGCCGGCTGGGCCACGCAATTTGGGCGCTGTTGCTCGCATCATGAAAAACATGGGCCTCAGGCAATGGGTGCTGGTGGATCCCCAATGCGATCCCCTCGATATGGAAGCGATCACCACAGCCGTGCATGGGGCAGACCTGCTCCATCAAGCCCGGAAGGTGCAAACTTTGCCCGAAGCCCTGCAAGGGTGTGTGCAGGTTTTCGGGACAACGGGGCGCAGCCAAACCTACCCACCCGAATGGCAAATTCAGTCCCCCCGCCAAGCCTTTCCCGCTCTGCTGGCCGCCGGCCCTGCCGCCCTCGTGTTTGGCCCCGAAGATCGCGGCTTGAGCAACGAGGAGCTGGCCCTTTGCCATCGCCAGATCCAGATCCCCACCGATGCGACCTATCCCTCTTTAAACTTGGCCCAAGCCGTGGCCATTTGTTGCTATGAGCTGTACACCCTCGTCTGCCAGAGCCCTTCCCCTGCTCCTCCTATGCCCTCGCCTCAAAGGCTTGCCCCCTTCGAGCTGCTGGAGGGATTTTTCGACCACTTAGAAGCGCTGTTGCTGCAAATTGGCTACCTGCACCCCCACACAGCCCGCCGCAAAATGCTCAAGTTTCGCGCCCTGTTCCAGCGAGCCGGCCTGACCGTAGCCGAGGTGGCCTTGTTGCGCGGGATCCTGCGGCAACTGCAATGGAGCCAGGGATGCTCTCGTCAGGAACCTCTGGAAGCAAATGCAGCTCCCGTCCCGCCGACGCAACCAGATTCCAGCAGGACCCCATCTTGACCCCAAGGCTGGGCCTCCAGCCCCGCCCTACCGCTACCGGAAGCAAGCTAGAAGGGCGGCTTCCTGCTTTCAGGCGGCGCGGAGCGCTTGTCAAGAATCTTGAGGCTTTGGCCGTGGGAGAATATCGGAGAATATCAATGCTAGAGCTTAAGGGTGGCGCGGGGATCGTAGGATTGAACCCGCTGCAGCCTTTCGTAAAGTTCTCGCTCTTCTTCGGAGATCTGGGTGGGCAAATGGATCTGCACCACCACGTAAAAATCCCCCCGTTCTCCGTTGCCTTTGGGAAATCCCCTTTCCGCCAGCCGCAACTTTCGCCCCGGCTGCATGCCAGGTGGGATCCGCAGCTTCACCACCCCATCCAAGGTGGGCACTTCCACCTGGGCGCCCAAAACCGCTTCGCTGGGGCTGATGGGCAGATCGCAGTAAACGTCGAATCCCTCTAGGCGATAGAAGGGGTGGTCTTTCAGCTCAATTTTAAGGTACAGATCACCGGCACCGCCGTTGGGGTTGGGGTGGCCTTGGCCGCGCAGGCGAATCCGCTTCCCTGGCGTAATTCCCGGCGGGATGTTTACCTCGAGCACGCGATCCCCGCCCACCCGCAGGCGACGCTTGCCCCCCTCAAAAGCTTCTGGAATGCTGATCTGGATGGTGGCCTCAGCATCGTAACTGGTGTTGCCAGTGGATCCCGAAAATCCGCTGCTGCGGTCTGCGGTTTGGCTGCGCACCCGGCCCAGCAGTTGATCGATGAAGTCTTGAAAATCATCAAATTGGCTGAAATCGACGCCGCTCCCCCCAAAGTCTTGGCTGAAGGGGCTGCTGCTGTAGGTGTAGGCATCGCGGCTGGAGCGAAACCCGCCCTGCTGATAGTATTGGCCAAATTGGTCGTATTGCCTGCGCTTGCTGGGATCCGAGAGAACTTCGTAGGCTTCGTTAATGTCTTTGAATTTCTCTTCAGCCGCTTTGTCGTTGGGGTTGACATCTGGGTGATACTTGCGGGCTAGGCGCCGATAGGCTTGTTTCACCTCATCGGCAGTGGCCGTTTTGCTGACCCCCAAAATCTTGTAGTAGTCCTTAAAGTTTTGCATGGAGGCGTCCGCAGGCAAATCGCTGAGAGTGGGCAGAAAACCACGAGGCTAGGCGTCCCCGGCAAGGGCTCCTTCCCTCCGACCTACTGAAGAAAATGAGGAGGCGGGCTAGACGCCATCGCCCATCCCGTCCCTCCTCATTATCGGCGCTACAAGTAAGGGCGGGATCCGCCCTGGGCCCGCGGCCCACGGAGGGATCCCTGAGCAGTCACTTGCTCTCGGTGAAGTCGGCATCGATCACATCATCGCTGCCGCCGGAGGTTTTCCCTGAGCCGGGAGTGGGGCCAGAGGAGGCCCCCGGCTGTTGATACAGCTCGCTGCTCATGGCGTAGAGAGCCTCTTGCAGCTCCCGCTCTTTGCTCTGGATGGCGCTGTCGTCCTCCCGCTGGATGGCCTCCCGCAGTTCTCGCACCAGAGTCTCGATTTGGCTGCGTTTGCTGGAGGAGATCTTGTCGCCCAACTCCTTCAACTGCCGCTCGGCTTGGTAGGCCAGCGAGTCGGCCTTGTTGCGGCGCTCAATTTTCTCCCGGCGGGCCCGGTCTTCGGCAGCGTATTTTTCTGCCTCAGCAATCATGCGCTCCACCTCTTTGCTATCCAAAGTAGAGGCGCCGGTGATGGAGATGCTCTGCTCTTTGCCGCTGCCTTTGTCTTTGGCCGTCACCTTGAGGATGCCGTTGGCGTCGATGTCGAAGGTGACCTCGATCTGCGGCACACCGCGGGGGGCCGGCGGGATCCCGTCCAGCTTGAAGCGGCCCAGAGATTTGTTGTCGCGGGCCAGCTCCCGCTCCCCTTGCACCACGTGGATTTCCACAGAGGTCTGCCCATCTTCGGCAGTGGAGAAGATCTCCGACTTGCGGGTGGGGATGGTGGTGTTGCGCGGGATGAGCTTGGTGGCCACGCCGCCCAAGGTTTCCACCCCCAAGGACAAGGGGGTGACATCCAGCAGCAGCACGTCTTTGACTTCGCCCGCCAGCACACCCGCTTGGATGGCCGCCCCAACCGCCACCACCTCATCGGGGTTGACACTTTGGTTGGGTTCTTTGCCCAGCAGCTCCCTCACCAGCCGCTGCACCGCCGGAATGCGGGTGGATCCCCCCACCAGCACCACTTCGTTGATGTCGGCCTTGGTGAGCTTGGCATCCCGCAGGGCTTGTTCCACCGGCCCCTTGCAGCGCTCCAGCAGGTCGGCACAGAGGTGCTCAAACTGGGCGCGGGAGAGCTTCAGCTCCAGGTGTTTGGGCCCATCGGCAGTGGCAGTGATGAAGGGCAGGTTGATGGTGGTTTCGGAAACGCTGGACAGCTCGATCTTGGCTTTTTCCGCAGCTTCCGTTAGCCGTTGCAGCGCCTGCCGGTCTTGCCGCAGGTCGATCCCTTCCATTTGCTTAAACTGCTCGGCCATCCAATCGACGATCTTCTTGTCGAAGTCATCGCCGCCCAACTGCGTATCGCCGCTGGTGGATTTCACCTCGAAAACGCCATCCCCCACTTCCAAGATGGACACATCGAAAGTGCCACCGCCCAGGTCGAAGACGAGGATGGTCTCGTTGTTGCGCTTGTCCAAGCCGTAGGCCAAAGAGGCTGCCGTCGGCTCGTTGATGATGCGCAGCACTTCCAAACCGGCAATGCGGCCCGCATCTTTGGTGGCCTGCCGCTGCGAGTCATTGAAGTAAGCAGGAACCGTGATCACCGCTTGGGTGACCGGCTGGCCCAGGTAGCGGCTGGCATCATCCGCTAGCTTGCGCAGCACCATGGCCGAAATCTCTTCCGGCGCAAATTCCTTGTTCAGGCGGGGGGCGTATAACTTGACATTGCCCCGCTCATCCCGCCGTACCTGGTAGGAGACCCGCTTGGAATCGGCATTCAGCTCATCGTACCTACGACCGATGAACCGCTTAACGGAGTAGAACGTGTTTTCGGGGTTGAGCACCGCTTGGCGGCGGGCCATTTGGCCCACCAGGCGCTCTCCATCTTTGGTGAAGGCGACCACCGAGGGTGTGGTGCGAGTACCCTCAGCATTGGCGATGACGGTGGGGACACCCCCCTCCATTACGGCGACAACCGAGTTGGTTGTGCCCAGGTCAATTCCTACAACTTTTCCCATCGGCTCCTTATTCTCCTCTTCTTGAGTACATTGCTTCGGTTACCGCCGCCAGCCTGTGTGAAGTAGCTTGGGCAGCCAATCTGTGAAAATCCGGCAGATGCTTGGTCACTTCCTGGGTCGATCCTAACCAGCTGGTTGGCGAGGCCAGGGCGAGAATGCCGCCCATTTCTCGGGGCTGAAGGGCAGACCGGTTACGGATCTCCGTACCTGCAGCAGCCTTGCTTTCGGTGCCGCTTGGGGTATGGCCTGGGTTGGCAGCTATTGGCAACTCTTGGGGGACTGCTGCCAGGCTAGCTCTGGATAAGCTGCAGCGCCTCCAGGCCGCGGTTCACAACGGTTGCGGCCAGGGGCAGGTAGCCCATCTCCTCGGCCAGGGCTTGTCCTTCGGTAAGGGCCCAGCGGAGCACAGCTTGCAGGGCGGCGGCCATGGCGGGATCCGAGTACCGGCGGTAGGTCAGGATCCAGGTGTAGGTGACGATGGGATACGCTCCAGGGCCAGCGGGATCCGGCACAAAAGCCCGCAGGTTTTCCGGCAGCTCAATTTCGCTCAAGGCCAGGGCCGAGGCTTCCGGGGAGGGGAGAATGAACTCGCCGCGGCGGTTCTCCAGAGCTGCCACCGACAGATCCAGCTCGCGGGCATAGACCGACTCCACGTAGCCGATCACCCCTTCGCTGAGAAGCATTTGGGCGCTCATGCCCTCGTTGCCTTTCACCCCAATGCCCACCGGCCACTCCAGCGACATGCCAACACCGATTTCTGAGGCCCAAGCCGGATCGATGGCCGCCAGGTGGCGGGTAAAGGTATCGGTGGTGCCGCTGCCATCGGAGCGGTAGCAGACGGTGATGGGCAGATCGGGAATGGTTAGCTCCGGGTTCAGGGCCAGGATCTCCGGATCCCGCCACTGGTCGATTTGGCCGCGAAAGATCTTCACCAAAACGGGTCGAGACAGCTTGAGTCCAGAAGGGATCCCCGGCAGGTTGTAGCCTACGGCAATGCTGCCTGCGGTCATCGGGATCATGACCACACCCCGCTTCACCTCGGCGATCTCGGCATCGGTCATGGCCACATCACTGGCGGCAAAGTCCACTGTCTGGTCAATAAATTGCCGGATCCCAGCGGCGCTGCCCACCGGTTGGAAATTGATCTCCACCTTGGGATCCACCTGGCGGTAATCGGAAAACCAGCGCAAGTAAAGAGGAGCCGGAAAGGTGGACCCGGCCCCGTTGATCAGCAAAACTTTGTCGGAGGACTGGCTGCCGGAGGCAGGAACGGGATCCCTGCCGCTGGGTTGGTCAGAACGGGATCCCCTTTGGCAGGCGCTCAAGGTAGCGCCGGTGGCCAATAAAGAAAGCAACACTTCTCGGCGACGGAAGCGGGGCAGTTGAGCCATGGTTCAGGTTCTCCGAGGTCACCGCCCCGATCCTTGTCTTGCCTGCGGGGCCCTGTCAAGGGTTGCCGGCGAGAGCTCTTGGGATCCCGTGCGTGGCCCACTTTCCCCAGGTGGCTGTCTTTCCCTCTGCGCCATCCCCGTATTCCTCGCTACGCTTCCCAGCAAAACTCAGGATCCAACCCAAGTCCAGAAAGGAAAGACAGAAAATGGAGAATTCAAGAGAAAAACAAAGAAAAACAGCGCAAACAAGAGATTGAGCGAGCTGAGTTCTGCGGCAGTTGCACAGAGATCCCCAAGCCAAAGCCTTGTCTGGCAAGGCTTAGCGGTTTTTGGGCCTGAGTCCCCCCGCACCAGAAAAATCTTGACATATTCTGGAATAAGGCAATATATTGTGGATTCTGTGCAGAAATCCTGCGCTGTTCACATCTCGGTATCTGGGGGACTACTATGCCGACTTTGACTCGTTCTCCCTGGACACTGCGAGACAGCGAAAAGCTCTATCGCATCTCAGGTTGGGGGGATCCCTACTTCCGTATCAACGCCGCCGGTCATGTGGAGGTGACCCCACAGGGCTTACAGCAGCAGGAACCGGGCATTGACCTGTACCACTTGGTGATGGATCTGGTGGCGCGGGGCCTGCAGTTGCCCCTCTTGATTCGCTTTCCCGAGATCGTGGCCGACCGCATGCGGCGGATTTGCGAGAGCTTTCAGCAGGCCATCCAGCGCTTTGGCTACCCCAACGTCTATCGGGGGGTTTACCCCGTTAAGGTGAACCAGCAGCGCCACCTGGTGGAGGAAGTGGTGAAGCACGGTCGCGCCTACCACTTTGGCCTGGAGGCGGGATCCAAGCCGGAGCTGTTGATTGCCCTAGCTTTGCTGGATACTCCCGGGGCTTTGCTGATCTGCAACGGCTACAAAGACCGGGATTTTATGGAGACGGCTCTCTTGGCCCAGCGGCTGGGGCGCACACCCATCATCGTTTTGGAGCGGCTGCAAGAGCTGGAGCTGGCGCTGCAGGCTGCCGACCAACTGGGCATTGACCCCATCTTGGGGGTACGGGCCAAGCTCTCCGCCCAGGGCAGTGGACGCTGGGGCACCTCGGCTGGGGATCGGGCTAAGTTCGGCCTCACGGCCACCGAGATTTTGCAAGTGGTGGAACGGCTGCGGGAAGCGGGCAAGCTGCATTGTCTGCGCCTGCTGCACTACCACATCGGCTCCCAGATCTCGATGGTGAGCGTGCATGGACGGGCCGTGCGGGAGGCCAGCCAAATCTACATCGAGCTGGTCAAGCTGGGGGCCCCCATGGGCTACCTGGATATCGGCGGCGGCTTGGGGGTCGATTACGACGGATCCCAGTCCCCCAATCCTTTTTCCCAGAGCTACAGCATGGAGGACTACGCCGCCACCGTGGTGCAGACCGTGCTGACCGCCCTAGAACCCCACGGGATCCAGCCGCCGGTACTGGTGACCGAAAGCGGACGCGCCCTGATGTCCCACCAGTCGGTGCTGGTGTTTGACGTGCAAGATGTCAACGCCGCCAGCCCCTACCCCATGCCCACCCAGCTTACTTCCGATGCAGAGGTGATCCAGAAGCTAAACCAGCTCTACTACCAAATCCAGCCCGATACTCTGGTGGTCAACTATCGCCGTTGTCAGGAGCTGAAGGAGGCCGCCCTGCGCCAGTTCACTGAGGGATCCCTCAGCTTGCAGGAGCGAGCTGAAGTGGAGCGGCTGTTCTGGAACTGCTCCGACAAGATTTGCACCTTGGCCTACGAGCAGCACCAAGCGGGGCATCCGGTGGCGGTGGATCTCTTGGATCTGGACGAAATGTTGGCCAGCATCTACTACGGCAATTTCTCTCTATTCCAATCCCTGCCGGATAGCTGGGCCATCGACCAGGTATTCCCCATCATGCCCATCCACCGTCTGGATGAGGAGCCACGCCAATGGGCTACCCTGGCGGATCTCACCTGCGACAGCGACGGCAAGATCAACCGCTTCTTCGGCGAAGATGGGCAGATCACCTCGGTCTTGCCGCTGCACGACCCCAACGGACATCCCTACCTGCTGGGGGTGTTTCTGGGGGGCGCTTACCAGGAGATTCTCGGAGATCTGCACAACCTGTTTGGCGATACCAACGCGGTGCATATTCGCTCCCGCCCCGGCGGCTACCACGTTTCCCAAGTCATCAAGGGGGACACCATTGGCGAAGTGCTGAGCTGGGTGCAGTACAACAGCGAAGATCTGGTGGAGACCCTCCACCACGCCACCGAAGCCGCCCTACAACGGGGGCAGATCAGCCTATCCCAGGCCCGCGCCTTGCAACGGCACTTTGAAGACAACTTGCGGGCCTACACCTACTTGCACTGAAGCTGGGTTTTTTCTACGAAACCCTTGAAACCAGAAAGGGATCCCGGTTTAGGCCGGGATCCTTATCTCTCTGCATCTGGAAGTTTGGGATCAAACTTGGCCGGTTACAGGCGCACTGGACTGTTCAGGGTCAAGTTAATCGTTTGGTTAGGGCGCAACACCACGACTTGAGGTGCTGTGATATTGCCCACCGCCACTCCGGCTCCAGCTCCGCCAATGACCCCTAAGGCAGAAACGCCTCCTGTGAGCAAGCCCAGCACCGTACCCCCCACAGCACCAATGGCTGCATCTTGAGCAATCGCTTCGGCAGAATAGTGGCGCGGGTCTTTCTCAGTGTGGATCAAATCAGTGGATCAAATCAGAAGACATCTGCACCGAGTAAAGTCGCCCATTGGCAATCAAAGCTGTGCCGAAGAACCTGGCCCCTCCCTGAGTCGGTCGCAAGCTGCCTCGCACCTCGCTGCCTGCTGGAATCGCCAATTGGCCGCTGCCGTTGTAGATGTCCTGGGCTACCCGCAGGGTAAGTGGGTGGGTGCTGTTGGGACTGAAGTACTGGGGCTCTTCTCCCTTGAAGCTTTGGACGGGAATGATGGTGCCCGGCTGCAGTTGGCGCACTCCCAAATCAAACAAGTGCTGGGCAGAAGCAGATGGCATTGTCAACAGACCCAAGCTGGGGATGGCTAAGCCAATCATCGCTGCCGAAAGAACACGAATGCTCATAAAAATTCTCCGGTAAATGTTCGATTAAATGTTCGATCAAGATCCCAACGGAAACACAAGCCCTTGCGGGCCATCTTAAAGATCAAGCCCGACGAACGAAGCCAATTAACGCCAACAAAACCAAAGCCCCAATCGTGGCCATCAACAAGCTTCCCAACAGGCCCGTAGCCGACAGGCCAAGTAAATCCAAGTAAATCGAAGAGGAATCCTCCAAAAAATGCCCCGCAAACACCAACAATTATGTTGCCTATCAAGCCAAAGCCATAGCCGCGTCGGATATTTCCTGCCAGCCAACCTGCTAGGGCTCCGATTAGGAGAAACCAAAGTATGCTGTTCATAGAACCTACTTCTCCATAGTATGCTGTTTCTACAGCATACCTATTGTTGTGAGAAAATAAATTCCCTGAGAACCAACCTTCTGTACACTTGGCACACTTGACGCCCACTTGACAAATTGGTAGCCTTTGCCGAGAACAGATCGTTATTTGTCTTTTAATATATAGACTCTATAGATTTAATAGACTGACTCTATAGAAAAGAAGATGGGAATTTCATGAATGCTAGAAAGGGATCCCCTGCTTGCTGCAGCTTCACAATACCTAAACCTCAAACAAAAAAAGACTGGCAGTGTGAGGTCTACCAGTCTGAGTCAGTTCCCTGTGAGTGAGCTGATGCCGTCGTTGCCAACGTCTTCAACCCGATTCCCAGTTTGTGTTGCTTTTTGCCATTTCGAAGTGATTCAGATCACTTGAAACTTGAGGAGCCCGCAGCTTTGGCAAGCACTCCTGTCCTGATTTCTTCGTACAGGGATCCCCCATCCCCACCCCTATGAACCCTGAGGCGACAAAGGGAGCATCTCAAAACCAATCAAAACAAAGGCAACTGCTCCTCTTCCACTGGGGCAAGGCTTGAAGATCCCAGCTCCTCCCAGTTGGGGGCCCAGTCTTGTAAAGGATCCACATATTCCTCCAACAACTGACGGGCCGCGGCCAGCAAATCGTTGTGCAAGGGGGCCAGATCGCTGCGGTCGGCCAGATACTGCTCCAGAGCCGTCAGGGGCTCAAGTCGGCTGGGATCCCATCCCGGCAGACGGATGCGGCTGGGGCTGACCACTTCTGGGGCGATGGTGTAGCTAAAAGCAGGGGCAAGAGCGTTGTGCAGAGCCCGCTCATCAATGCACTCTAGCTGGTCGGGCCGTATGCGGTAGATCAACCGCAGGATGGAGCCGGCCACGGGGGCCTTGGCGATGGCGGCCAGCAGCTTGGACTGCGCCTGCTGGGGTGGATCTGCGCTCAGATCCAGGCGAATGGTGTGAAAGGTACGGGTTGGCAGGGGCAAAAATTCGTAGCTGGCCCCCGTATGGGTGACTTCCACCAGCACACAGCCTTTTTCCTCTTTTTCTTCGCCAAAATCCACCCGCTCAATGCTGCCGGGATAGAGCATCAAGGGATCCCGACACAGCACCTGGTGACGGTGTACATGCCCCAAGGCAACATATTGATAGGCAGGCCGAGCCAGCAGCGAAAGGGGCACCGTAAATCCTCTGCCCACCGAAAGATGGCGTTCTGCTCCGTAGCGGGCTGTCTCCACCATGACGTGAGCCAACAAAATCGCCGGGATCCCTGGCTGCAGGGTGCGGATCTCCCCTTCTAGGGCTAGGCGGAGGCGCTGCAGGAGCTGATGCGCGAGGATTTCCCCTTCAAGCGCCAAGCTTTCCTGTTGGGCGAGTAGAGCAGAGCGACTCAGCCAAGGTAAAGTGGTCACCTGCACCGGGCCACCACGGGTTTCGATCCAATGAGTTTGCAGCTTGTCTCCCACAATAAAGCCTGAGACCCCCAAAGCGCGGTAGATAGCCAGGCTGTTGCCTCCCTGTCCCTGCCCGTACTGATCGTGGTTGCCCACCAACAGGACGGTTGGGATCCCTGCATCGGCCAGGCGGCGAAACTGTTGGGCAAAAAGCTCTTGATGGAGAGGGGGGGGTGTCGCATCGGGGAAAGCATCGCCCCCAAACAACACCAGATCCACCGCTTGGTTGAGAGCATGGTCAATGCACAAGCGCAAAGAAGCTACAAAATCTTCCAAACGGGTATTCAGGCCGGTGGCCGGGTTAATGTGGCCGTAGGCAAGACCACTGCCCAGATGAATGTCGGAAAGATGTAGCAACCTTACCATCTTGGGCGCTCTTGGAGACTTTGCAGCTCTCCCATCTGTTGGGATAAACCTTGCCGTTCGCGTTAGCGGGACGGAGTCCTTTGGTTGTCCAGAATGGCAAACCCAGGGTTGAACAATCTTTGCTTAGGCTTGGCGGCGGGGCCTGGCTCGATCCAAACGCAGAGGCCGGCCCATGAATTCCTGCCCGTTCGCGCTCTCGATGGCTTCGTCCTCCTCAGCTTCAGTTGCCAGATCCACAAACGCGAAGCCTCGTGTCTGACCTGTCTCTCGGTCTATCGGGATTGTAACCGACTTAACGTTCCACCTCTGCTGGAAGAAAGCTTTCAGTTCTTCTGTTGAGGCTTTATAGTTTAGGTTCCCCACAAAAATGGTCATGGCAATTCAAGCAAAGTAAGTCACCAATCAGCAAGGGTGGCAACAAAGCTCCAGAGTACTTCACTTCTATCATGGAGCCCTGCCGAATCGCCGAACATGACGGGATGTAAAGGGATCCCTGCCGGAAAATCTTCCCCCTTCCCCATCCAAAATGCGCTTTCGTCAAACTTGACGGGCCTGTACTTTTTCTGCCACTGGGTTGAGGTTCTCTGCCCTCGCCTCGGCCAAGCTCCCTTCCGGCACGTCGAGATCCGGCATCTTGTCACGTTGTTGCGATTTGTTAAGATATGTATTATCCTGCTTGCACTACCTGGCCAGATCTGCGCTGTTGGAACTCTTTGCAGACCTCTCTACCTGAGCACCCTGAGGTGATAATGATGGATGAAACGCTAGGGCTCTCTTTGGAGCAGCAATTTCGCCAGCGGGCTTTCGAGACCTTGGTTTCTCGCATGAGCCCCGAGCAGGCCAAAGACATTTTGGTCAAACTGCACAAGCAAATGCTGTTGCAGGAGGCCACTTACCGCCAACTGCTGCGTCATTCCCTCAGCGCCTGATGCACGCCCTTTCGCTTCCCACCTGGTGGATTCACATTGCCAGCGTCTTGGAGTGGATCGCTGCTATTGTGCTCGTGTGGCAATTTGGGGAGCGGGTGGGCCAGCCCGAATGGCGAAGTTTGAGCTGGGCGATGCTGCCCGCTTTGTCGGGGGCAATGTGCGCAATCACCTGGCACTGGTTTGACAACGACCCCAAGTTGGACTGGGTGGTGACTGCACAGGCCAGCTTCACCTTGCTGGGCAACTGCACCTTGGCTTGGGCTGCTTACCGCATTTGGCGGGCTGAAAGGGTGGATGAGCCTGCACAGAAGGGGGATCCCGACTAGGCGATGAGCAGTTTATTTGCCCTCTCTCTGTTCCCCTACCTGGTCTTTTTATTCTTCCTGTCGCGGCTGCGCCGGATCCCACGTTCGGCCTTGGTTGGATTTTGGCTGTTGTTGCTCTTTGTGGCCGTCAGCATCCCGGCAGGGCTGTACGCTCAGATGCACTACGGCACTTCCCTGGCCAATGTGGATCCCTTGCATGGAGGGGCAGAGGCTTTTCTCACCCTCTCCAATATTTTGGTGGCCTTGGGCTTTAAGCAGGGAATTGACCAACAGGCCCAACGACTTCCAGAGGCTGGCGACGGCAACCCTGAGCCATGATCATCCCAAACAAGCCTCTACCCCCTCTCCAAAGGGAGAGGAGAGCTAGGCAACAATGGTTTCAGCACAACCAGGACTGAATGTAGAATGGGGATCCAGACCCGATACCTGCTGTTTATTCTGAAGAGATCTGCCGGATGGTGGCTACCCTTTCTGTTGCCGTTCCCAAAGTGAAGCTGAAGCATCCGCCCCTGCGCATTTATCGCATGGGGGACAAGGTGCTGCGGCAGCCGGCCAAGCGCGTTAGCCAGGTCAATGAGGAGATCCGCCAGCTTGCCCGGGACATGCTACAGACCATGTACAGCTTCGATGGGATTGGTCTGGCGGCTCCGCAAGTTGGCATTCCCAAGCGCATGATTGTGGTGGATCTTTATCCCGATAAGCCGGAGGTGCCACCCCTGGTGCTGATCAACCCGGAGATCCGGGAGTACATTGGCGAGGCCGTTGCCGGGCAGGAGGGTTGCCTGAGCATTCCGGGGGTGTTTTGCGAGGTCGTGCGCCCAGAAGGGATTGTGGTTTCGTTTAAGGATGAAACGGGGCGGCCCCGCACCCTTCGAGCGGACGATTTGCTGGCGCGGGTGATCCAGCACGAAATCGACCACCTCAACGGCGTGTTGTTTGTGGATCACGTGGAAAACGAGCTGGTGCTGGATCAAGAGCTGCGCAAACACGGCTTCCAGATGCAGGATGTGCAACGCAAAGGCAAGCCCTCTGCTGTTCCCCGTTGAAGCCTTTCCAGACCGGTCCGGACGACTGTCGGTTTGGTTTAGTGTTGCAAGCGCTGGGCCAAGAGCTGCTCTTCCAGAGCGGCAATACGGTTGTAGGCAGCGGTTAACTGGGCACTCAGGCGCTGTATTTGGGCTTCGGGGGCCAGCTCATGCCCCATGCTGCGGTTGCTCACCACGGTGGGTTCATCATCCAGCAGGAAGTTGTAGCTGCCATCTTCCACCAAGTCTGAGATTAGAACGCTGTAACGGGAGGGGGCGGGGGTGTTTTTTTTGGCTTCCTGGGTAGCCAGGAGAACGGCCACCACCTGCTCGGGCATCCGCTCGATGGCAGCTTTTAGCTCCTGTATTTGCGACTCCAGACGCTCAAGGTAGTGCTGCACTGCTTCGCTCATAGCTGCCCCAGTTTTCGACTACCTTCATTGAAAAAGGCAAATTTCGGATCCCCTCTTCTTCCCCCAGATCATTTAACGATTGCTTCCGGGAGGTGTTCCCCGAAACTCCTGGGTTCTCTCACAAGCCACAATTGAGGTGTGCATTTTCCGGAGATTTTGGTTTTCCGGTTACCTATTTCCCAAGCAAAAATCTGTGCAGATGCAGGATGCTGTTCAGGGATCCCGACCGCGGGGCTACACCTTGCCCGTTTTCGCCGTTGCCTCGGCCAGAGCTGCTCTTCACCACCTTCTGGGGATCCCTTTGGAGAAGGAAGGGGGGCGCTTGGCGATTGCGGTGCAGGCTGAGCCCCGGTCCCTTGAGGCTCGGATCCGGATCCCAGTGGAGCAGGTAGCTGCCTTGGAGAAGACAACAGCTCTGGCCATTACCCGCTCGGATCCCGGCCCCCACCTGGATCTCACCCGCGACACACCGGTCTGGGCTTGGGTGAGGTTGGAGGAGAGGGATCCCGAGGATCCCCCCTTGATCTTGGAAGCCGGGGAAGGGCTGGGGCGACGCACCGATGGCAGCCCGGCCATTTATGCCTATGCCCGCCGTTTGTTTGAGATCAATCTTTTGCCCGGGATCCCAGAGGGCTGCCGCCTGCGGGTGCGCATCATTTTGCCGGAAGGAAAGCTCCTGGCGGAGCGCACCTCCAATGCCGCTTTTGGGGTGCTGGAAGGGCTGGCCCTGTTGGGAACGCGGGCGGAGGTGGAGCCTTCCTCAAGTGTTGAGAGCTTAGAGCAAGCCCGCCAAGAGCTGCAACAAAAGTTGGAGCGGCACAAGCATTTGATCTTTTGCGTGGGCAGCCATGGGCAGCAGGTGGCGCTGGGGCAAGGGATCCCGGAAGACCAGATCCTGCGAGTAGCCAATTGGATAGGGCCGTTGCTGGTGGAAGCGGCGCTGCGGGGGGCGGAGTCCATTCATTTGATCGGCTACCACGGCAAGCTGATCAAGCTGGCAGGGGGGATCTTCACCACTTCCAGCCACGTGGCCGATGCCCGCTTGGAAATTCTGGCGGCAGCCCTGATCCGGCGTGGGGGAACGGCAGAACAGGCACGGCAAGTGCTGGAGTTGCGGACAGTAGAGGCAGCGGTGCACCATCTGGATGGCCTTGGCTGGGCAGCACCCGTGATGCAGGAGTTGGCTCGCCAAATCCTGGAGCGAGCCGCAGGCTATGTGCAAAAGTATGCCGGTCGATCCCTGCTGTTGGCGGTGACGTTGTTCGACCGACAGGGGCACATCTGCGCCCAGGTGGGGATCCCATAATGAGGTCATTTCGATTGAGACGAGGACATTGCAATCCCCCCGGATCCTCAACCATTTTTCTCCCGAAGTGTCTTAAGCGCTCCGTGCCGCCAAAGGCAACCACCCCCGGCTCCTCTCCCTTTAGTCCGTGCTCCAAAAGTCAATCCCTCTGCTCGAAACCCGCTGAGCAACGGTGGATCCCGGCCAAGACCACATAGGAGAGCGTTACGGCTGAGGAAGCAGATCCACTTTCCCAGCCACTGCCAATCAGACTCAGGTTGGCACTAGGATCCCACACCTAGTTCCCGGAGATGTTGACACTATCCACCTGCCAGCGAGTGGCCGAGCCGGAAGCTGTACCAGAAGAGCGATAGCGGAAGGCAATGTAAACACGGTTGGAAGGCTGGATCCCAGCCAGAGAAATCGGGCCGGAGTCGACGAAGCTGCCCGTAGAGAGAGTGGGAATCGTCAGAGCAGTCCAAGTGGCTGCATTCACTGCCGCTGGAGTGCCTGCACCGCTGTAGTTGGTGGAGTAAAGAACGCTTAGTTGTTGCGAAGGAGGAAGGCCGTTATCGCTAAAAGAACTCTGATTGCGGAAGGTCAGAACTGGGTTGCTGACGGAAGCCAGGTTCAGAGGAGGAGTGATCAGCCAGTCATTACCCGGTTGCTGACCGTTGAAAGCGTTGGCCTCGGCAAGGGAGTTGACACAACGCCAGGAACGACTGGTGTCGCCGTCCACATCCACAATCTGCCAGCCGGCTGGAGCAGGGTTGCAGTTATCAAAGCCTTCAGTCAAAGGCAGGTTAACGGAAGGAGGAGTTGGTGTCGGTGTGGGCGTCGGCGTCGGTGTTGGGGCCGGAGTCAGGTTCAAGCCAACGAGCACCGGATCGTGGTCGGAAGAGCGGAAGGGATCGCTGGCGTAGAATAGGCTCTGCTGAGAGGGACTCTTGAAGCTCAGGGTGTAGTCCAAGCTCACGGGCTCATCAGCGTTGATGTGCCACTTAGCTGAGCCTGTAACTTGGGGTCTCAGACTGCTGTTGGCCAGGGCATGATCCAGGGATCCCCACTGTCCTTGGAAGCTAAAGGAGTAGCTGTTGGAGCCATTGAGGTTGATGAACCCGCCCGCCTCCAGAGTTTTGATCGGATCCTCCATAGCGTAGGAGTTGAGATCCCCCATAATCAACACATCCGGATCGGTGGAGCCAGTTGGATTGGTGGCGAGCCAGCTCAAGAGTTGCTGAGCGGCCCGGGTGCGGTTGCCGTTGCAATTGCCTTGGAAGGGATCGTTGTCAATAGGATCGCAGGGAGAAACCTTGGACTTGAAGTGGTTGACCACAACAGTGAAGGTGGCGTTGTTGCTCCGCTGCCGGAAGGTTACAGCCAGAGGAGGACGATGGAAGCGTCCGGGGCCTTGGGTGAATTCCCCTGTGTCCAGGAAGGCCGGGTTAGTGCCGGGGGCAATTTCAACCGTAGCTGGCTTGTAGATAAAGCCGTTGGTGATGGCATCGCCGCCCAGGTTGGGCACTCCAACATTCACAAAGGCGTAGGTTCCTGCCCCCATGACCTGGTTGAGCCCGTTCACCAAATCCTGAATGGAACTATTCGAACCGTATCCATCGTTTTCTAACTCGTTGAGGCCTACGATATCGGCATCCATGCGGCGAATAGCCTCGATGAGCTTATCCCGCTGGCGGGTGAACTCGGTGGCGTTGCTGGCTCCCCGACAGGAGGAGTTATTGGGGAAGCAGGCGTTGCCGAAGGTGTTGAAGTAGTTGAACAGGTTAAAGCTAGCTACCCTCAGGGAGCCCCCTACTGAGGGTGGGTTTTGCGGGCGAGGGTTGGTGGCTGTAAACCTGGGCAAGTTGTTGGGATCATTGGGGTGGATACGGTAGTCGATGGTCGCATCCACATCGCCACTGACATTCCGGCCTCGCAACTGGGTCATGATCCCGGTGATGTTGCTGACGAGATCGCCGCCGCGCACAGTGTTAGCCGCGCTCAGGCCACCCGGAGTGGGGTAGATAACCGGATCTGGGTTTTGGGTGAGCAGCCGGTCATCAATGCGAATCCGCTTTCGGTCGTTTTCCGCTTGAATGGCAGCTGCCTGGCTGGGAGCCGCAATTTGCGTAGGAGTGAACAACCGCTCTGTGGCCACACTCAGCTCCCCGTGGCGTCCCAGCAAGAAGGAGTCGGTTACAAACAGGGGCTGATTTCCAAATGTGACCAGCATTCCTTCCAGAGCTTCCCTTTGCTCCGCAGTCAGCGGTAGAGAGATCTGCACTGGGGCCGGCAACGGATTGTCAGAACTACAGACAGTAAAGCTGGTGACGTTGGAGAGCTGGGTTTGCTGGCGGAACTCAGCAACCGTTCCGGTCACCTGAACCCTATCCCCAAGCCTGACGTTATTAGCTGTGCCACTGAAAACGAAGATGCCATCTGATGTGGCGGGATTCCCGTCACCATCATCTTGTAGGTAGTAGCCCTGGAGATAGGTTTGGCCAGCCACCCCCTCATTTTCAAAGTCTCCTACTACGATTCCAGAAACCGTGACTGTTTGGTTCACCAGGGGGGAAGTGAAGCCAGTGCCCTGGACAGTGCCAACTGGGATCAGGTTGGCGTTGGGATCACAGCCTCTCGGCGTGGGCGTCGGTGTTGGCGTGGCTGTGGGTGTTGAAGTCGGGGTCGGTGCTGGCACAGGTGTAAGTTTTGGCAAAAGAGTTCTTCTGGAGCCGAACCCTTGCAGAGAAACCAAAAGCACCAAACCAAAAACTAGCACCGCAATTGATTGGGCAACACGACGCGAAGTAACCCTAGACCACATCTGCTTCACTCCTCCCGAAACTTCAAAGGATCCCGTATTTTTACCGTCTGTATGGATACCATCTTCAGCTAGAAATCGCAGGAGCCCCGCACTGTACCCGTAGGGTCAGTGTCGGGAGGAATGCGGAAG
>NZ_JANSIL010000008.1:0-9096 GCF_047462015.1 Synechococcus sp. R5-13
TTTGTCGTGGGAATGGGTGTAGGGGTCGGTGGAGGCGTAGGGGTCGGAGTTTGCAGGGCCAGCAAAGATTCAGCCTCCGGGATGGCTGGCATCTCGATCTCTTGGGGCACAGGCTCCGGTGGGGATAGATCGTCTGCAGGGGGCGATTCCGGGGCCGGGCCGGGCGGCTCTGCTGTTGGCTCTGGTGGGAGAGATTCTATGGATTCTGAATCCGGTTCGAGCAACTGTGGCTCGGGATCCTCCAGCAAAAGATGGCCAAATTCAGGTCGTGCAGCACCGTAACTACCGTCAGGCCCTGCTCCTGCTTCAGCCGTTGCAACAGCTCCAGCAGCTCCAGTTGGTGGCGCAGATCCAAAAAGGTGGTGGGCTCATCCAACAGCAACACCTGCGGCTCCTGCACCAAAGCCAACGCCAGAAAAGCCCGTTGCCGCTCGCCCCCCGAAAGGGTTTCCACCCGCCGCAGCGCCAGGGATCCCAGTCCTGCTTGCTCCAGAGCCCACTCCACCCGCTGCCGATCCGCCGGCGTCAACTGCCACGCCCACCAGGGCTGGTGGGGAGAACGCCCCAGACTCACCAATTGCCGCACCGTCAGCCCTGCCGGGATCCTCGGCTGCTGGGGCAAAAGAGCCAACTGCCGGGCCACCTGCTGGGGAGTGAGTTGAGTGTGCAGATCCCGACCGTCCAGGTACACGCGCCCAGCTTGGGGAATCAGAACCCGACTCAACAGCCGCAGCACCGTCGATTTGCCCGAACCATTGGGGCCGACAATGCTCAGCCATTCCCCCTGTTGCACGCTGAAGCTCACCTGTCGCACCACCGTCCGGGATCCGTAGCCCCCGCTCAAGTCCTCGACCTGCAGGATGGGCTCTCTCATCGCCCCGCCCCCTGCTGCCGCAGCAGCCAGCCGAAAAAGGGAGCCCCCATCACAGCGGTGACAATCCCCACCGGCAGCTCTATCGGGCCCAAACGGCTCAGGATGTCGGCACCGCTCAGCAGGGTCGCCCCCGCCAAGGCAGAAAGGGGCAACAGCCAGCGGTAATCGGATCCCACCCCCTGCCGCACCATGTGGGGCACCACCAAACCGACAAAGCCGATCAACCCCCCCACACTGACGGCGGTTGCCGCCAGCCAAGCCGCCACCAGACCAATCACCACCCGCGTCCGCGCCAGAGGGATCCCCAAGCTCACCGCCATCTCTTCCCCCAAGCTCAGCAGGTTTAAAGCCCGCGCCTGCCCCCATCCCAATCCCAAGCCGACCAGGATATACGCCCCGGCCACCTGCACCTCTGGCCAGCCCCGCCCGCTCAAGCTGCCGATCAACCAGGTGAGAGCCACCTGCACCCGGTCATCTGCCATCAACAACAAGGTGGAGCTAATGGCCCCAAACAGGGCGCTGACGGCCACCCCCGCCAAGATCAGCCGCTCCACCGCCAGTCCCGAGGGAGTACGCGCCAACCCGTACACCAACACGGTAGTCAGCACCCCGCCCACCCAAGCGGCCAGGGGCACCCAAGCCGTCCACTCTCCCAAGGTGAGCAACCCCACCGCCGCCAGGCCCGCCCCCGCCGAAATGCCCAGCAGGTAGGGATCCGCCAGCCCATTGCCCAGCATCCCCTGCAACAGGGCCCCTGCCATCCCCAGAGCCGCCCCCAGCAACTGGGCCAAGAGCGCCCGCGGCAGCCGCAACTGCCAAACAATCGTCTGCCGAATGGGATCCCCCTGCCCCCACAGGGCTTGCCAGAGTTCTGGGAAAGTCATGGGAACGGATCCCAAAGCAATCGAGACCAAAAGTACTAGGAAAATGAAACTCAATAGCAAACAGGTCAAACCGATTGGCGAGAGCAGCCGCTTTCTTTGCCCCCAGCCTCTGCCCCCCTCAACCTCTGTATACGGACACTCGCGATCGACCAGCACCGGGAAAACCTCTCGAGCTTTGCCCAGGAAGAGAGCCTTCTGAGGCCAAGAAACCCCCTCCGCCCGCAAGGGCGGGATGGAAAACTCAGCCAAGTTGGCCAGGCCTCCCTCCCGAGCTTTATTGAAAGTCAAACTCAACAAAACGTAGTCGCTAGAATAGCAAGGCTTCTTGGATGTTGCAAGTCAGTTTCAATAGCTTGTGCTTAAATTTCTCCCTCTTGCGCTTCAGGGCTTTTGGACAAGACCGGGCAGCGCCTCTGCCCAGCCATTCAGACTTACCTCAGGGGGGATCCAACTACCCTGAGCGAGGTCATGGCAACCAACCGCGAAATGGGAATCAGGGGAGAAGGGCTGGGGAAACGTCTCAAACTTCATCTAGACCTGGATCTAGAATGGCCCAAGCTGGTCGGCCCGAGTTGGCTAGACTCCGAACCTTCAGCCCATTGCTTGCCCACGTTTTGATGCCATGAGTTCTTCCGCCGAGCCTACTTGGGATGCCTTAGAGGTGGATCCCGCCCTCCTCACCCCCATGATGCAGCACTATGTGGAGCTGAAGCGGCAGTATCCCCACGCCATCTTGCTCTACCGCCTGGGGGATTTCTACGAGATGTTCTTCCAGGACGCCCAGCGGGTGTCGCGGGAGCTGGAGCTGGTGCTCACCGGGCGAGAGGCCGGAGCCATCGGCAGGGTACCCATGTGCGGGATCCCTTACCATGCTTTCGACCGCTACGCTGCCCAGTTGGTGGCCAAAGGCTATGCCCTGGCCGTCTGCGACCAGATGGAGCCGGCAGATCAGGCCAAGGGCTTGGTGCGGCGGGAAGTGACGCGGGTGATCACCCCTGGCACCGTCCTCGAAGAGGAGCTGCTGCAGGCGCGGCAAAACAACTACCTGGCAGCCGTCGTGCGGCTCAAAGGATCGAAGCAGGCTCCCTGCCGCTGGGGCCTAGCCTATGCGGATATCTCCACCGGCGAGTTCTGGGTGTGTCAGAGCGAGGGGCAAGAGCAACTGGAGCAGGAACTGGCCCGGCTGCAGCCGGCAGAGGTTTTGCTGCCCACCGAGGAGGGGCTGGGACTAGGCCTCATCCGTCCAGGGGATCCCCAGAAGCCCCTGGGTCTCCCCAACCAATACGCCTATACCCTGCGCCCAGCCGAACCTTTTGAACTGGCGGTGGCGCGGGAGAACCTCATGCAAACCTACGGCCTGCGCTCTCTGGAAGGATTGGGCTGTGAGGGATTGCCTCTGGCGGTGCGAGCAGCGGGAGGGCTTTTGCACTACTTAGAAGAAACCCATTCGCCTCAGCGGTGCGTAGCACCAAAGACCCTGCTGCAGCCTTCTCCCCAGGGAGGCCACCCGCTCCTGCCTCCCCCGCGCACCTACCAGCTCACGGACTACCTCATCTTGGATGCCCAAACCCGGCGTAACTTGGAGCTCACCCAGACCATCCGAGAGGGGGCTTTTGTGGGATCCCTGCTCTGGGTGCTGGATCACAGCCGTACAGCCATGGGGGGGCGCACTTTGCGGCGCTGGTTGCTGCAGCCTTTGCGGGATTCGGAGCAAATCCGCCTTCGCCAAGACACCATCCAAGAGCTTTTGGAAAACCCTTCTCTGCGGGCCCGCCTGGGATCCCTCCTGGACTCTCTGTACGACCTGGAGCGGCTGGCCAACCGCGTCGGATCGGGCACCGCCAACCCGCGCGAGCTGGTGGCCTTGGGATCCTCCTTGGGCAAACTGCCCCAGTTGGCCGAGCTGGTGGGGGAAGCCAAGACTCCCCTCTTGCAAAGCCTGCAACAGGTGGATCCCGCCCTGGTTGAGCTGGGCCAACGCATCGAGCACACCCTCCTGCCCTCCCCTCCCCCTGTGCTCA
Organism: Synechococcus sp. R5-13; assembly: GCF_047462015.1. Taxonomy (NCBI): domain Bacteria; kingdom Bacillati; phylum Cyanobacteriota; class Cyanophyceae; order Synechococcales; family Synechococcaceae; genus Synechococcus; species Synechococcus sp. R5-13. Next base: position 3,780 of record NZ_JANSIL010000008.1, read on the forward strand.
CCGAGGGGGGCCTCATCCGAGCCGGCGTGGATCCCGAGCTGGACAGGCTGCGGCAGCAGGTGGAGCAAGACCGCCAGTGGGTTGCCCAGTTGGAAAAAAGCGAGCGCGACCGCACTGGGATCCCCACTCTCAAGGTGGGCTTCAACAAGGCCTTCGGCTACTACCTCAGCATCAGCCGCGCCAAGGCCCACCAAGTCCCCAAAGAGTACATCCGCAAGCAAACCCTGACCAACGAAGAGCGGTTCATTACCCCCGAGCTCAAAGAAAAAGAGGCCCGCATCCTCACAGCCCAAACCGACATCAACCAGCGGGAATACGAGCTGTTTGTGCAGTTGCGCCAAGAGGCGGGATCCCAGACCGAGGCCATTCGCCAAGTGGCCCAGACCCTGGCTGCCGTCGATGCTCTGTTTGGCCTGGCGGAAGTGGCCGTGCAGCAGGGATACACCCGTCCCCTCCTCACAACAGACCGCCGGCTGATCATCGAGGAGGGTCGCCACCCGGTGGTGGAAAAATCCCTGCCCCAGGGCCTCTTCGTGCCCAATTCGGTGCAACTGGGATCCCCCCACGGCCCCGATTTGATCGTCCTCACCGGGCCCAACATGTCCGGCAAGTCCACTTACCTGCGGCAAATTGGGCTCATCCAAATCCTGGCCCAGATGGGCAGCTTTGTCCCCGCGCGGCGGGCAGAGTTGGGCCTCTGCGACCGCGTATTTACCCGCATTGGCGCTGTGGACGATCTGGCTACCGGCCAGTCCACCTTCATGGTGGAAATGAACGAGACCGCCAACATCCTCAACCACGCCGGCGAGCGCTCCTTGGTGCTGCTGGACGAGATTGGCCGAGGCACCGCTACCTTCGATGGCCTTTCCATTGCCTGGGCGGTGGCGGAATACCTGGCCACTCAGGTGCGCGCCCGTACGGTCTTTGCCACCCACTACCACGAGCTCAACCAACTGGAGACTTTGCTGCCCAACGTGGCCAACTTTCAGGTGGTGGTCAAGGAATTGCAAGATCGCATCATCTTCTTGCACCAGGTACAGCCGGGGGGGGCAGATCGCTCCTATGGCATCGAGGTGGGACGCATGGCTGGCCTGCCGCAGGCGGTAATCCAGCGGGCCGAACAGGTGCTGGCCTTGGTGGAAAAACACAGCCGCATCGGCCTGGGCTTGAGAAACCAAGGGAAAAGCCGCCTCGCCCAAAAGAACTCCAAAAAAGAGCCCGCTCCCAATGGGATCCCCGACCCTGCCGTTGGGGATCAACTGTCTTTGATCCCAGCGCCTCTCTTTCCCGATTGGCCTTAGGCTCCCCTACTCCTGTCGGGATCCCGTTCTTGCAACCTCAGGGCTGCAGCCAGCCCATCCAGCTCATCCCGATGCCCCTCCACCCACAGGTGGGATCCAGAAGCCGTTGGCGTTCGTTCCCAGGACGAGAGCGGGACGGAGTCCTCGTCGGCTTCCTGCAGTTTCAGGCGGATTTGCTCCGGGCGTTGGTTGCGCCGCCAGTAGTACCAACCCGCCCAGGGGGAGGCCAGCACCAACATCCAAGGCCAAGCGCCCCACCCCGGCTCAAGGGTCTGCAGCACCAAGGCCAAACAGGCCAGTCCCGCCCCCGCCAGTCCCGTTAAAAAAAAGGTCAGCCCCACGCTAGCCTGACCTTGCCCTGCAAAGGTGGCGATCCCCTCGGCATCGGCGGACTGGAGACGATAGCCACGCCTTTCCAAGTGCTCCCGTAGAGCGGATCCCATTTCTTCCAGGCTGCGACTGCTAAAGTAGAGGCGACTCTCCACGCGATCCTTGCCCGCAGCTCGCAGAAAAAAGAATAGACCGATGGCCAATAGAGTCGTCAACGCCAAGGTTGAAACCTTTTCCCCCGTCAGCGGGGCTATGGCCAACCCAAGTGCCTGAGCAGAGCCCAGTCCGCCCAGAGGAAGGGGGTTGACCTGTTCGGGGAGTCTGGCTCCCCCACAGCTGGGTGGGATAGGTGAATGGGAACAGTTCATCGAATAGAATCGAATAGACTGGAATAGGCAAAGCAATTTACACGCTACCTTTGAAGTTTAGACCCTCTAGGATGGATGGGTTACTTCCCCCAAGGACGACCTGCCGGGTTCACCCTGAGGGCAATACGCTTTTTCGCAGTGGCGGTGACGGTTGAACTGGGGGGATCCTACGCTGGCTCTCATGTCTCTGGGCTGAGAAATGCAACTATAATTAAGTTATGATAAGGGGCTCACGCTCTCCGTGTGACCCCTCCGCTGCTACTTCAGCCTTTCCCTATGGGGCATGGGCAGGAGGTCCGGTTGAGGAAGAGGTCAATGTATGATTTCCTCTGACTGCTGTAAGGCGTTGAGCAGGCGCGAAGTTACCGTTGGGGAACACTTAAGCTTAACTTGCTCCACATCACTGACCATTCCTCTCTCAGCCCACTGAACTGCCTACCCCTGTCGCTACATCAGCAACACCCTACATGTCTAACTACGAACCTGAACTCAACGACATTTTGTTGGATGGCCCCGCCGATCTCCTCGATGCTGCCGAAGAAGCAGAGGTGGATCTGGCCGATGGCGAGTTTCTGGAAGAGGAGCCAACCCGCCGCTCCACTGATCTGGTGCGCCTCTATTTACAGGAGATTGGTCGTGTTCCTCTTTTGGGGCGCGATGAAGAGGTGGCCCTGGCCCAAAAAGTCCAAGACTACATGAAGCTCTTGGATTTGCGTCTGCGTTTGCAGAAAGAGTTGGGACGGGATCCCACTCTTGCGGAATGGGTGGCTAAGGCTAACCAGTACCCCGAGTGGGCGCAACTGACCCCTGAAAAGCTGCAGCAGATTCAGCGGATTGGCAAGCGTGCCAAAGAACACATGATCAAGGCCAACCTGCGCCTGGTGGTGTCGGTGGCGAAAAAGTACCAAAACCGCGGCTTGGAGCTGTTGGATCTGATCCAAGAGGGTACGCTGGGCCTAGAGCGGGCGGTGGAAAAGTTCGACCCAAAAAAGGGCTACCGCTTCAGCACCTACGCCTACTGGTGGATCCGGCAGGGCATTACCCGCGCCATTGCCACCCAAAGCCGCACCATCCGCCTGCCCGTTCACATCACCGAGAAGCTGAACAAGATCAAAAAAGCGCAGCGCAAGCTCTCCCAGGAAAAGGGCCGCACCCCCACCATCGAAGACATCGCCTCCGAGTTGGAGATGACGCCGCCTCAAGTACGCGAGCTGTTGGTACGGGTGCCCCGCTCTGTATCTCTAGAAACCAAGGTGGGCAAAGACAAGGACACCGAACTGGGGGATTTGCTGGAAACTGACGACATTTCCCCAGAAGAGACCATGATGCGGGAAGCCCTGCACCGGGATCTGCAGCAGTTGCTCTCGGATCTCACCAGCCGCGAGCGGGATGTGATCCGCATGCGTTTCGGCTTGGGGGATGGGCGCACCTATTCGCTGGCGGAAATCGGTCGCGCCTTGGATCTGTCGCGAGAGCGGGTGCGGCAAATTGAGGCCAAAGCCCTGCAGAAGCTGCGTCAGCCGAAGCGGCGCAACCGCGTGCGAGATTACCTGGAAGCTATCAGCTAGTTCCGGCTTGCCCACTGGCTCCCCCAGCGTCCTACCCGTTTCCGCAGTCGGGCTGCTGCCCACTCCACTTCTGGGATCCGCAGGTAGAGAGCTCCGGCGGCGAACAAGCTTAGACCTAAACCCGCGGCCAGCCCGGCCCAAATGATGGCGGTGAGCAGGGGAGACCCCACAATCTCGTAGGAGCGCAGTTGGGTCCACAGCCAATGGCTGAGTCCCCCGGCCAGGACGGTGCTCCCCAGCAATGGCAGTAGGGCTTGTCCCATCTCCCGCCAAGGGATCCCTGGCAGGCGCTGGTGGAGGCGGATCCCCAGTCCGATCACGGCTATCAGGTTGACGCCGGCGGTGGCCAGGGCAATGCCCGGCGCTCCAAAAGCCTGCAAAAATAGAAAGTCCAGTAGGGCATTCAGGCCAATGGCCATGCTGCTGATGCGCAGAGGCGTAGCCCCATCCTCCAGGGCATAGAAGATCCGCACCAGCACATCCCGCAGCAGGTAACCGGTCATCCCCAGACCATAGGCCATGAGCAGGGCTGCCACCTCTTGTGTCACCTCCGGCGTAAAGCGCCCCCGCTGGTAGGCCACTTGGACAATGGGCTCGGCCAAAGCCACCAACAGCATCGACAGGGGCAGGGTCACAATTGCCGTAAGCATCAGCCCTTGGCGGATACGCTGGCGCAGCTCCGGCCAACGGGATCCATCCCCTGCCAACTGGGCATAGAGAGGCATCAAGGGCACCAGCACCATGTTGGAGAGGATCCCCAGCGGCGTTTGTACCAGAAGCTGGGCATATCCCAAGTTGCCGATGGTGCGATCCCCAGGTACGAAAGAGGCAAAAAACAGATCCACATAAACATTGATGTGGATCATCCCGGAGGAGATCACCGCCGGCAACATCAGCAAGCCCACCGCCCGTACCTGCGGGGATCCCCACTCAAAGCGCAGGCGCGGTCGCCCCAGCCCTAACCGCATCTGGATTGGAACTTGGGCCAACCATTGGGCAATGGCCCCGATGAGCACGCCCCAGGCCAGCAAAGTTGGGATCCCCGTCCATCCCAGCGTGACCAGGATCCCGATCACCGCCAAGCTGGAGATCAGCGGGCTAAGGGCAGGCAAGGCGTAGTGTTCGGCAGCATTCAGCGCTCCAAAGCCGATGCCAATCCACCCCGAGAGCAAGGCCAAAGGGGCCATGATCCGCAGTTGCGCAGCGGCCAGAGCATGGACTTCGGGGCTGGCTCCCGGCGCATTCAGGCGCACCACCCAGTCCGCTCCCCACCAAAGGCCCAAGCTGACCAGCAGGAGCAGGCAGCCTACCAAGGTGGAAATGGATTCCAGCCAGGCAGCCGCATCCTCCCTGTCCCGATCCCGCTGCTTTTTGAGGACACTGACGATGGCGCTGTGAAAAGGGCCGTTGATCCCTCCCAGCAGAATCAACAGAAAACCGGGCAGGATGTAGGCTACCCCGAAGGCGCTGTACTCCGGCCCCGAGCCATACACTGCTGCAATCAAAGCTTGGCGAATAAAGCCTATGCCCTTACTGAGCAAGGTCGCCCCGGCCACCAAGCCCGCCACCGACATCAACGAACGGGATGGCCCTGCTGAAGGAGATCCCCCAGGGATCTCTTCCTGAGTGGCAGACTCCTCCATTACCTTGTGTCCTGCACCCCAACCACTGCCTCAACAACAAAGTAAACTACCCGACTCCGACCGCTAAAGCGGTACGGAGCGGGCTTTCAGTAGCCCTGAGCCTGCTC
>NZ_JANSIL010000009.1:0-12330 GCF_047462015.1 Synechococcus sp. R5-13
AAGGGACTTGAACCCTTACGCCTTGCGGCACTAGATCCTAAGTCTAGCGCGTCTGCCGTTCCGCCACGTCCGCAAAACCTGCATGACCCAACTGGTTACCTGCGCCAGCATTCCAGTTGGAGCCCGCCCACCTATGCTAACCCAAGCCGGCTCTGGCTAACCCGGCAGCTGGGCAACAGCAACCTTCAGATCATCTGTGGCGTCCAGAACCACCCAACCTTGCCCCACCGCCCGCTTCCACAGCTCAAAGTGGAGGTGCGGCCCAGTTACCGCTCCGGTCGCCCCCACATAGCCGATGACGGATCCCCGCTCTACCACTTCCCCCGGTGTTACAGCAACTTCGGACATGTGGCCATAGCGAGTGCGCCGACCGCCGGCATGCTCCAGCACAACGGTGATCCCTAGACCCCCCAGGGATCCCGAAGTGACCACCTTGCCGCTTAAAGAGGCCAAGATCGGCGTGCCCATGCTGGCCCCCAAATCCACTCCAGCATGAAACTCCGGCTCTCCGCGGATGGGGTGAATTCGCATGCCAAATCCAGAAGTAATCGGCACCGGGTGAGGTAGGGGGTAGAGCAGTCGTTCGTCACCTGCCGCCAGTTCAGGCAACCTTGGCGTTTGCGGTTCAGGAGCTTGGGGCTGGCTGGGATCCTCGATGCGAATCTCTTGGCCGGGGGCGAGAATGATGCGGCGACCGGAGCTGCGTTCCATCAGCACCACCGGCACCCCACCTTCAGGCTGAGCATGGGGAACCAGGTCATGGTTCTTCTGGGGCTCAATCACGATCTCGCGGCCCATGACCGTCTCTGGGCGGGTTTCTGCCTCAAGGGTCGCAGGGCTGCCCTCTCCCAGGGGAATGGCTCCATCCAGCAGCAGGGCTGCTGCCCCAGGCGTGTCTAGGGCCGGTTCCACCATGGGCGGCGGGGGCAAAGGGGTTAGTTGGGTTTGGGCCAGCAGAGCAGTGGGATAAAACCAGAGCAGAGCCAGCCCCAGCTTCAGCCAAAAGCGCAGCCGCCAAGCTCGGGGGGAGAAAAGGCGCGCTGCCATAACCCAAAGCTTCATCACCGAGTTCAACACAGGCCACATAAAAAACACAAGAGAAATTACAGGCTATCGCCCGCCGGCATGTGATAGCTCAAGCGAACTTGGTCGGGTGTAAGCGTCCGGATGGATTGCTGCTGTTGCAGATGTCGCTCCCCTTGTGTTTGTACTCGCACCCTTCCATCCTCGGCAAGGCCCAAGATCGTGAGGCTAGTCCCCCTTTCGAGCCATTGGACTTGCGGCTTGACCATCCAGGCTTCGTACTCTGAGCGAACGGGGGCAAATCCCCCTTGCAACCAGACGTGGAATCCCTGCTCCATCCCCTGCAGAACCCAGCCGGCAATCTCGGTGCGGTCGAGTGAGCGGTGCAGAGGGGATCCCAAAATTTGGGCTAAGGTGATTGCCCCAATGGGAACGGGGTTGTTGACATTCACCCCCACACCGGCCACCAACCCCAGCAGTTGCCCCCTCCCCCCAAAGCGGCTTTGCACCAGGATCCCCCCCAGCTTGAGCAGAGAATCCGGGCGCTGCTCGTCCACCACCACCAAATCGTTGGGCCATTTCAGCCGCAGCGGGATCCCAAGGTTTTGCCGTAAGCAGCCCGCAATGCCCCAGCCCAAGGCCAGGGTCAGTTCCAGCAGCGAGTGATGCAAGGGCGGGGATCCCAGCCAAACGGACAGGTACAGCCCCCCCGGCTGCGAGTGCCACACTCGCCCATGTTGACCTTGCCCGGCCCGCTGGCGGGTGCTGACCAAAACTGTGCCCACCGGCAGCGGCTGTGGGAAGCGACGCCCCCAATCCAAGAGCAGCCGATTGGTGGAGTCGGTCACCGCCACCTGCAGGAGATAGCGGCCCCACCGGCCCGTTCGGGATCCCAGCCGCGAGGGGGAAAGCATCTCCGTCCGGGATCAGCTCAACACAATATCTTCCGCCGGACGCTGGGCCAGCCGCTTGAGGTTTTGGTAGCGCAACATGTCCAGCAGATCATTGCCCGAGCGCCCCTCCAGACGGGCCTCCACATGCAGCGCCTGCCCTAGGGCCTCCACCGCCTGCAGCCGCGGGATCCCGCGCAACACCAGGCGATCCACCGCATAGGCGTCAGCAGCCAACAGACGACGGTCATTGGTTTGGTCGCGGCGCAACTGCCAGAGGGCCAAGCCACTCAAACCACCCGAAACGGTTGCTCCCACGGGATCCTGTTGTACGGCCTCGAAGATCAAGCTCAACCCCCCCAGAGCTGCTATGGCCAGGTAAAAGTCGATCTGCCGCGACACCGCCCGACTGTAGTAGCCCACCTTGTGCAGGAACAGCCCCGCCCGCTGCAGGGGGGTAAATTGCCGCCACTCGTAGGGCTTGATGAACAGCCGCATCTGCCGTTCCCAGGGCATTTGCCGACGGCCTTTGATCACCACCGTTTGCCGTTCCGAGGCGGGCAAGATCTTCACACTCTCCCGCATACTGGCTGGCAGCAGATCCAACAGGCGCTCAATCTCCGCCTGATCCAGAACGTAGTTTTCGTAGCCGTAGTATTCCGAGTTCATGCCGGGCCTGCTCCTCAGCTTAGTCCCATCGCCTGACGCATCTCTCGCACCGCCCGATCCAGCCCCACCAGCACCGCTCGACTGATAATGCTGTGGCCGATGTTCAGCTCCTCCATGCCAGGGATCCGCGCCACTGGGCCGACATTCCAGTAGGTAAGACCATGTCCCGCATTCACCCGCAAGCCCAGCTGAAGAGCCTGTTGGCTGGCCTTTTCCAGGTGGTCAAGTTCCACCTGCCGCTGAGCTTCGGATGAGGCTTCTGCATAGCGCCCCGTGTGGAGCTCCACCCAGCGGGCTCCCACTTGGGCAGCAGCGGCAATTTGGGTCGGATCTGGGTCGATAAACAAGCTGACGGGAATGCCGGATCCCTGCAGTTGGCCGACCACATCCCTGAGGCGCGACACCTGCCCCGCCACATCCAACCCACCTTCGGTGGTGATTTCCTCCCGCCGCTCAGGAACCAAAGTGACGTAGTCAGGCTTAATCTCCAGGGCAATCGCCACCATCTCCTCGGTGGCTGCCATCTCTAAGTTGAGGTGGGTGCGCACAGTTTGCCGCAGCAGCCGCACATCCCGATCTTGAATGTGACGGCGATCCTCGCGCAAGTGCACCGTAATGCCATCTGCCCCCGCCAGCTCGGCAATCACCGCTGCCGCTACCGGATCTGGCTCCACCGTGCGGCGTGCCTGTCGAAGGGTGGCAATGTGGTCGATGTTAACTCCAAGACTTAACAAGGCTTTACTGCTTTGGGTGTAGAGGAGAATACCCCTAGTATTACATTATTCGATTTACGCCGGTCAGATGAGCCAGGATGCCATGGGCCTCAGGCCGCGAGGGTGTAGGCTTTACTCTATGATCAGGTAGCGACGTCTCGCCTGTGCGGGATCCACTCCGGGCTTGCCATGACTGATCCAGATGCCTCTCTGGCGGTGGGACAACACTCCCTTGTTGACCGGGCGCGAGTGCCGGCTCTAATTGCCCAGTACTTGCCGGTGGAAATCTGCATTTACTACCAAGTCGTCCCCTTGGCCCTGGATACCGACAGCCTCATCTTGGGCATGGTGGATCCCCAGGATTTGGCGGCGTTGGACTATGTGAGCAAAATGCTGGCCTATTCCCAGATTTCCGTCCAGCCAATCCCTCTCACCGCTCAGCAGCAGCAGGATTTAATTGCCTACTACTTCAGCCATCCCCCCGACCCGGCAGAGGTGGAGCGGCTGCGCCTCCAGGCCCAAGCCAACCGGGTGACTCGGGAGGTTCCTGCTCCCGTGTCGGGGCCACCCACGCAGTTGAGGCCAACCCAGCCTCCGTCCGTCCCCGCCGACGAATCAGAAGAGACAGTGCAGCAGTTGCTCAACTCGATGCTGCGGCGGGCTTTGGATGAGAAAGCCGAGCAAATTTTCGTGGAGCCTCAAGAGGGGCCTTCTTGTCGAGTGCGCTACCGCCAGCAGGGGATTTTGCGGGATCTGTTCAAAGATCTCTCCGAGTCCATACGAGCGAAGTTGATCACCGCCATGAAGCGGATGATGGCGCTGGATCCGGAGTTGATCGGGGAGCCGCAGCAGGCAGAGGTGGAGCGGATGTACCGGGGGGAGCCACTGGTGTTGCAGTTGCGCATCATACCGCAGCGCTCCAAAAGTGGCCAGACTGCCGCCTCTAGAGAAGGGGCCATCTTGAGCATCCTGCGAGGGGAAGCTCTCCAGAAATATCAACAAGGCCAGAATAACCTCCGCGTCTCTGAGACCCTAGCTTTGGCCCAACAGACCTATCAACTGCTGCAACAATTGCAAAGTGCTCTCAGCAACACAGTTGACAAGCTTAAGCAGTACCCCAGTCCGCCGCGGAGCGACTGGCCCCTGATGACGGAGGTGTTGGCAGCTATTCAAGCCCAAGCCCAGATGATCGCCATCCACCAGCAGGACTGGGAAAAACTCAATTCCGGCAGTTGACCCCCCAAAACCAGCCCCGAGCAACATCCCTTCAACGGGATCCCTCCCGCAGCAGCACCAAAATCACTCCGGCAATGATGCTGATGGTGGCACCGGCAATCAGGCTGGTGGCTAGACGTTCCAGCCGTTCCCCGATGGTTTGTGAGGTGTCGAACTTAAAAGTGAGCTTTTCGACATCACCTGAGAGCTTTTCGACATCGCCCGAGAGCTTTTCGACATCGCCCGAGAGCTTTTCAACCCGCTCCGAGAGTTTTTCGCTATCCCCTGAGAGCCGATCGATCCGCCTCAAAACTTCCTCTTGTTGTTGGGTGAGGCGAGCTATTGCTTGGCTATTGGCCTCGACCAGGCGCTCGACTCGCTCTAGGCGTTCTTCTGTTGAAATCGTCATGGAGGCTGACAGTCGCGAGTACGGTACACCAGGATACCCATCCTATGCTATTGCCGACTGTTCGTCTCTCCGGCAGGGGTTTAATGGGAGGGCATCCCATTCTGCTGCCCTGGATTGGGTGCGGTAATCTTGAGATCGTGAAGTCTTGTTCGTTAGCTTCCATGCCGTCAAAAGATCCAACTCCTCTGCCCAAGCCCCAGTCGCCATCAGGGGAAACCCCTGCCAGCTCGGGATCCCGCAGCTGGTGGCAGGCGCAACGGGAAAACCTTCTGACGGTGGTGCTGGCTCTGTTGCTGGCCTTCGGCATTCGCACCTTTGTGGCAGAGGCGCGTTGGATCCCCTCCGATTCGATGCTGCCCACTCTGGAAGAAGGGGATCGGCTGGTGGTGGAAAAGGTCAGCTACCGCTTTGGTTCGCCCAGACGAGGCGATATTATTGTTTTCAACCCTCCCGCCAAACTGAACTTCGACGGGGCCTACATCAAGCGGGTGATCGGCCTGCCGGGAGATCGCATTCGCATCGCCAACGGTGAGGTCATCATCAACGGGATCCCGCTGCGGGAAGACTACATCTATGCCCCCCCCGACTATTCTTGCCCTGGCGAGCGCTGTCCTGGAGTTCCCAATCAGGGATCCGAATTCGTGGTTCCTCCCCGCTCCTATTTTGTGATGGGGGACAACCGCAACGACAGCCAAGACTCCCATGTGTGGGGTTTCTTGCCGGAAGAAAACATCATCGGCAACACCATTTTTCGCTTTTGGCCCCCAAATCGCCTACACTTTTTCGCCCCGCCAAAATATCCTGAGCTTCTTCCAGAGGCCCAAGTGTTGGGCAACACAGCCCGGTAGAAAGCCAGCTTGACCCTGTCGGGACTGCTCAGTGCAGCCGCTCCAGCACATAGTCCACCATCTGAAACAAAGCACGACGCGCCGCAGAGTCCGGCAGGCTATACAGCGCTTCGGCAGCCCGCTGGGCGTAGTCGCGGGCCAACTGACGAGAGCGTGGGATCCCTTCGCTTTGATACACCCACTCTAGGGCCTGCTTCAGGTCTTGCGGGTTGGACAGCTCCCTGAGAATGAGCTCTCGCATCTGGGGAAATTCCTCTAGGGCAAACAGAACGGGTGCAGTGAGGTTGCCCTGGATGAGGTCGGATCCCACAGGCTTGCCAAGCGTCTCTGCCGAAGCGGTGAAATCCAGCAGATCGTCGACAATCTGAAAAGCAATGCCCAGATCCCGCCCAAAATCGAACAGGCGATCCGCCACTTCCTCGCTAACCCCGCTCAGCAGGCCAGCAGCCTTGGAACTGCCGGACATGAGGGAGGCCGTTTTGTAGAAGCTCTTGGCCAGGTAGTCTTCCATCGACACATCCGGGTCGAAGCGGGTGAGGCTCTGGCGCACCTCTCCCTCCGGCAAATCCATGATTACTTTGGAAAGGAGCTTCACTACCTCCAGGTTGTCCAGATTGGCCAAGTACCAAGCAGCTTGGCCGAAGAGGTAATCCCCCGCCAGCACGGCTATCCGATTGTCGAAGAGGGTATTCACCGTATCGATGCCCCGTCGCACATCGGCAGCGTCGATGACATCGTCGTGAACCAGGCTGGCCGTGTGGATCATCTCAGTAATCTCTGCCAAGCGCCAATGCCGTGGGGTAATCTCTCCATCTGGAGTGGTGGCGCGGGCGATGAGGAGCACAATGGCTGGCCGGATCCCTTTCCCCCCCGCCGAAAACAGATGTTCGGCAGCCATGGCCAGAATGGGGTGCTTGGCACTGACCAACCGCGTCAGGTTCTGGCGTAAACGCTCCAGATCCGCTTCTACAGGGCCAAAGGGGGAGAGCACAGAGGTCATGGAGCCAAAGTATGAGAGGTTTTACAAAATTTCACATCTTTTTCTATTGTAGAGTACCCCATCGTTCTCGGGGAAAACCAAGCGGTATCATGCAGGCAGTCCTTTGCCCTTTTTATGTCGGATCCCGTCCCCCCACTTCGATCTCATTCCGTTCCACCGCTCCCTTCAGAACCCGATTGGGAGGAGGAGTGGGAGCTGGCGCTGGAAAAGCCGCCGCTGTCTGGGCGGGCCCAGCCTCACCATCATGATCCCCAGTCTCGGCGCAAGTTGACCAACCGCTTGGCTCGCATCGAAGGGCATGTGCGTGGGATCCGCTCCATGATCGAGCAGGATCAGCCCTGTCCAGATGTGCTGCTGCAAATTGCCGCCGTCAAGGGAGCGCTGGATCGGGTGGCGCGGCTGATTTTGGACGATCACATTCGCCACTGCATCCGCCATGCCATCGAGACCGGCAATATCGAAGTGGAGCTGGAGGAGTTGCAGCGGGCTCTGGATCGTTTTATCGGCTAGGTTTTGATGGTCATTTTGATTTAAACTAGGACACTGCACTCACACCTAAAACATTGGATGCACCAGTCTAGAAGGCTTTCTCAGTAGCCCAGGTGTATCACCCTAACCTGAAACGACCATATGATCTAACTCAATCTAGAAACCCCCCCTAGCTTGGTTCAAGGAAACACCAAGCCGGAGTGTTGATGCAGTGGCCAAGGCGGGTTGTCGTTATGCTACCCGCTACCCCAATGTCATTCAGAAGGTTGGGGGGAGGGCTGGGCATAGCGCTCCAGCAGGGATGCGCTTTTCAGTTGCCACTGCAGTCCCATGAAGGCCCAGTCGATAAACTCGTTGATCTCCTCAGCGCTGAACTGCATGGCTTTGCCGATCTCGAAAATTAGCTCCTCTTCTTTTTCCACCAGCTGGCTATTCACCACCGCCATTGCTGCCAAATCCCGCAGGATCAAGGCCCCCGCCGCGTTGCGCATGGGCGGGATCCCACTGATATCCAAAGGCGCACCTGTTTCATCCGCCAGATAGGTCTGGGCCAGTGGCGCTTCGATGCCTACCCCTTCTGCAATTTGCATGAAGAAAGAGGTTTCTTCTTCGTCCAACTGGCCATCCACTCGGGCCACCGCGATCAGGGCCTTGAGGTAGAGCTGGCGCTGCTCGTCTGTCAAATCGGCGTAGTTGATCATGGGAGTTGCTGCTGAGTGTAGGGTTTTCTCTTCAACTCTGCCATGAAGGTTGCCTTCCAAACCGGGGTCGGACATTTTCCAGTCAAGTTCCAGTCAAGCAGAAAATCGCTTAAAATAAAAAGCCTGTGTCTACCGGCCAAACGCCAAAGGCTCGGAGCGAGGCTCTGGAGCTTCAGCAGGCTTGGCGGGTCTAGGCGAACTCTTTTTTGGATTTTTTGGATCTTTACAGCTTGCGGAGCGTCCCCCAAGGAGTGGATACCCCATGGTCAAATTGCGGCTCAAGCGCTACGGAAAAAAGCGGCAACCCAGCTATCGCATCATCGCCATTGAAAGTAAAAGCCGCCGTGAAGCCCGTCCGCTAGAGGAACTGGGTTACTATAACCCGCGCACCAAGGAGACGGTTTTGCAAACGGCAGGCTTGCTGAAGTGGTTGCGTTGTGGCGCTCAGCCCACAGAGACCGTGGACAGTCTCCTCAAAAAGGCCGGCATCTACGAGATGTTGAAAGCAGGGGAAGGCGGAGTGGTTGCCTCGATTCGCATCCCGGCCATGGCCAAGCCTGAAGCTGGGATCCCTGAGGCGGCAGAAGAGGCCCCTGCAACAGAATCCGTGGCCGAGGCTGAGGTCGCCGATGTTCCCGAGTCTGAATTGAGCGAAGCTGCCACCGAGACAGCAGCAGAACTAAGTCCTCCAGAAGCTGAAGTTGAAAAGCCTCAGGTTGAGGAAGCGGTTGAGGCCTAGGGTCGGCTAAGCTTGGCTTGGCCAGTTGTTCCCTCCTGTCGTCTAGCTCTCTATGCCAGACTACAAGGCTCTCGCCCATCTTTTGATCGAACCGCTGCTCAGCAGCGCCTCTCTTCAAATGGATGTGGAAACCACCTGTGGCGGGCGAAAGGTATGGCTGCGGCTGGCCTTTGACCCGAAGGATCGCGGGCGGGTGTTCGGGCGAGGCGGGCGTACCTTGCAGGCGATTCGACAGGTGATGATGGCTGCAGCTCAGTTGGCGGGCCAATCTCTGTACATCGACATCTACGGAGAAGCGGGAGAGCGGGAATGAGCCAAATTCTCACCTTTCTGGGCAAGGGGGGCACAGGTCGGAGCACCTTGGCCGTGGCGGCGGCTCGCGCGGCAGCCCAACAGGGGCGGCGGGTGCTGTTGGTGGGCCATCAGGCGGGGCCGGGGCTGGAAATGCTTTTGGGCGGGATCCCGCTTTCCGGCGAGCCGGTGACCATTGCTGCCAACTTGAGCGTGGTGCAGTTGCGGACAACCCAGCTGCTGGAGCAGTTCTGGACGGCGGCCAAAGAGCTGGAAGCCCGATACGTGCGCACTCCCTTTTTCCGGGAGATCTACGGCCAGGAACTGGGGGTGTTGCCGGGCATGGATCAGGCCCTGGCCCTGGAAGCTCTGCGCCGTTACGATGCCAGCGGCCAATACGACTGCATTCTCTACGACGGGCCGGGGGATCTGACCACCTTGCGAGCTTTTGGGATCCCGGAGGTGGCCAGTTGGTACTGGCGGCGGGCTTCCAAGGCTTTTTTGGGATCCGACTTGGCCAAAACCCTGCGACCCTTTGCCGAGCCGTTGCTGCGTTCGGTGAGCACTGTGGAGTTTTCCTCTCTGGAGGATCTGCCGGAGCGGTTGGGGGGCATGACTAACCTCTTGGAGCAGGGACGACAGGCCATTGCCGATCCGCGCCGCGTGTTGGCCCACCTGGTGACCACCCCTGACCCGATGGCCGTGCAAACCGCCCGTTACCTTTGGGGGAGTGCTCAGATGGTGGGGCTGACGGTGGGTGGCCTCTGGGTTACCCCTCTGGCTCCGGGAGAGGTCTCGGCCGCCGATTTTTTCCCGCTGACAGTACGGACACTCCCCCTGCGTCAGGGATCCGATTGGTCGGCTTTGGAAGCGGCAGTAGGAGGGATGTTCGCCGTGCCGGATGTGCCGCCGCCCGTGGCCATCGACGAGGGAGCCCGTACAGTCAAGCTGTTTATTCCCGGCTTCAGCAAGGCCCAAATCGAGCTGAGCCAGTCGGGCCCGGAGCTGACCATTACCGCCGGGGATCAGCGGCGCAACTTGTTCTTGCCCCCCAGCTTGGCGGGTCGGCAGGTGACCGGGGCCAAGTTTCAAGAACCCTTCCTGGTCATCAGCTTCGGCTAAAACGATCCCCAGTTGTTCCCCTCTGTTCGCGTTAGCGGTATGGAGTCCTCGGGAGAGAGCGATGTTGGCCAAACGGATCATTCCCTGTCTGGATGTGGCGGCGGGGCGCGTGGTGAAAGGGATCCAGTTTGTGCAATTGCGGGATGCCGGGGATCCGGTAGAGCTGGCCCAGGCTTACGATCAGGCAGGAGCCGATGAGCTGGTCTTTTTGGACATCACCGCCACCCACGAAGAGCGGGAGATCTTGCTGGAGGTGGTGCGGCGCACCGCAGAGCAGGTGTTCATTCCCCTCACGGTGGGAGGGGGGATCCGCGATCTGGAGGGGATCCGACAACTGCTGCGGGCCGGGGCAGACAAGGTCAGCCTCAATTCGGCGGCGGTCAGGGATCCGGATTTGGTGACTCAAGCCAGCCGCTGGTTTGGATCCCAGTGCATTGTGGTGGCCATTGATGCTCGCGCCAAACCGCAGGGAGGGGGATGGGAAGTGTACGTGCGCGGGGGGAGGCAGCCGACGGGGCTAGACGCGGTGGAGTGGGCCAAAACCGTGGCCGAACGGGGGGCAGGGGAGATCTTGCTCACCAGCATGGACGCCGATGGCACTCAAGCAGGCTATGACCTGGAGCTAACCCGGCGGGTGGCCGAGGCGGTGTCGGTGCCGGTGATTGCCTCAGGAGGAGCAGGGGAGTGTGCTCATATCCGCCAAGCTCTGCAGGAGGGAGGGGCGGAAGCGGCTCTATTGGCCTCGCTGCTCCACTATGGCCGGCTGACGATTGCGCAGATCAAAGCCGACTTGGCCGCCCATGCCATTCCGGTGCGTTTCTAGCTTGGGGAGGGATCCGTGCAGGCTCAAGATCTGGCCGCTCTCCTGCCTGAGGTGTGCCGCCTGGCAGAAGCAGCAGGGCAGGCCATCTTGCCCTTCTATCGGCAAAAATCGCTGCCGATCCAACTCAAAGCAGATGCCTCCCCCCTAACTGAGGCGGATCTGGCTGCCCACCACCTGATCCTGCAGGGCCTGCAAGAGTTGACCCCAGGGATCCCGGTGCTCTCGGAAGAATCGGGCGGGATCCCTTACCCAGAGCGGCAACAGTGGGAGCGGTTTTGGCTGGTGGATCCCTTGGATGGCACCCGAGAGTTTATCGGGCGCAACGGCCAGTTTACGGTGAATATTGCTCTCATCGAGGAAGGGATCCCCATCCTGGGGGTCGTCCATGCCCCAGCTCTGGGCCTCACCTACGCGGCTGCGCAAAAGCTGGGGGCCTGCAAGAGGGAAAGGACTCCGTCCTGCGTTCACGAACAGCCCATCCGCACCTGCCCTTACGCCCAAGAACCCCTACAAGTGGTGGCCAGCCGTTCCCACAGCAACCCGGAGACGGAGCAGTTCCTCGAGCGGCTGCGGCAGCGCTGTGGCTCTCTGGAAGTGAAGTCTGTGGGCAGTGCCCTAAAGCTTTGCCTTGTGGCCGAAGGATCTGCCCATCTCTACCCTCGCTTCGGCCCCACCCTGGAGTGGGATACTGCCGCTGCCCAGTGCATTGTGGAGCAGGCGGGGGGAAGGGTTACCGATCTGGCAGGGGATCCCTTGCGCTACAACAAGCCCGACCTGCACAATCCATCCTTTGTGGCGGCTGCCGAAGGCATGGCCCAACTGTGGCAGAACCTGATCCCCTGAGGGAAGCTCCGGCTACATGCCCATCTCCGTAGGGTTAAAGCCATCCGGGAACTTGGTGTACTCGTCGTAGAGGGCACCGCGGAAATGGGTGTTGGTGATGATGGCTCCGCGCAGATCGGCCCCAATCCGCAGATCGGCTCGGTTCAGCTCGGCTTCGCTGAGGTCGGCCCTGAGCAATTTGGCCCGGTAGAGGTTGGCCCCCCGCAAATCTGCCTTCACCAACTTAGCCCCAATCAGGTTCACCCGTCGCAGCTTGGCTCCGCGCAGGTCGGCTCCCGAGAGATCTGCTCCCGACAAATCCGCCTCGCGCAAATCTGCCCCACTCAAGTCGGCATCCCGTAGGATAATGCCCTTCAAATTCGCGCCACTCAACTGCGCTCCGCTCAGGTTGGAGCCGGAAAAGTCCCGTTGGCCAGACGCATAAGCCTGCAACAGTTGCTTGGCATCCAAGAGAGGCTTAATACTTGCTGTTGTCATCGCTGTTTGTTCTGATACATTTACGCTGAACACTGCTGAACATCACTGTTCAACTATGCAGCGATAGCATTCTGTTTG
>NZ_JANSIL010000010.1:0-13673 GCF_047462015.1 Synechococcus sp. R5-13
TTTGCCAAACCGCCTAAAGCTCAGTAAATTCAGCAAAGTTCAGGGTTTTGGGGGTTAGAGGCATGCTCTTCGGATCCCGAACTAGTTCAATATAGACTGTCGGCGAGAGGGGCAACCCCCTGCACTTAACTTGCGAGGGGTGCGGGGAGCTACAAGTTCCGCGCTCTGGCGGGAAAGTCAGGGTCGAGATACCGACTCCTCTGCCAAGTCGTTCTGTGACGCGGGGCAGGAATGCCCAATGGCAAGGTTGGGAGGCCCAAGCTCTATTGGCTAGAGTGAGGGCGGGGGGATGTTACAAGGAAAGCTTCTGGAATAGATGAGCCACCGGCAGGGCAAATCCTGGAATAACCTCTTCACCTTCTAGAAGATCAACCGATTTCAGGAGGCGGTCAGGCTCTTGAGAGCTGCGATACACCAGGACGTAGTGCTCGCTGGGGTGAACCAGCCAAACCAGGCGGCTGCCATTTTCAAAGTACTCCACCAGCTTGTCATGAATTTCTTCAACCGTATTGCGGGGGGAAAGCACTTCAACAGCCAGATCTGGAGCGCCTTCCAAAAATCCTGTGGGCAGTTCAGCCATGCCCTGCAAGCGTTCTTTAGCAAAAAAAGAGATGTCAGGGGAGCGCCAATTTCCACTCTTCATCTTAAAAGCAGTGCTGGAATCTAAAACGATCCCCAGCTTGTTGGACAAAACGTAGGGGGTCAAAGCTGCCAATAGGAGGCTGCAGACATAACCATGGAGTGCCCCCGCGCTTCCCATATCAATTGGCTTCCCATCAACAATCTCGTAGCGATGTCCCTCCCTGGACAACGCCATGAATTCTTCGGCTGTCCAAGCTCTTTTTCCCTGAGTTGGCACAGCTCCGACGGTCATCTGCAAACTCCTTGCTGCTCCTTCGACACCGCAAGCCAAGCCCGCAGGGATCCCCCAGCGGCTTTTCCTCGAGGGGGGACGCCAAAGGCTAAAATAGCCTAGCTCATCCTACTGTACCGACGGAAAAGGCACCTTGATCGAGCGCTACACTCTGCCCGAAATGGGCCAGATTTGGTCCACTGCCCACAAGCTCCAGACCTGGCTGCAGGTGGAGCTGGCTGTCTGTGAAGCGCAAGCGGAGCTGGGGCGGATCCCGCAAGAAGCCCTGCAGGAGATCAGAGCCAAAGCCGCCTTTGACCCGGCGCGGGTTTTGGAAATTGAGGCGGAAGTGAAGCACGATGTTATTGCCTTCCTAACCAACCTCAACGAGCACGTGGGCGAGGCAGGGCGCTACATCCACCTGGGCCTGACCAGCTCGGACGTGTTGGATACCGCTCTGGCCGTGCAGCTTGTGGCCTCGGTGGAGATCTTGCAAGCTCGCCTGGCCGACCTCATCGCTGCTATCCGCGACCAAGCTCGGCAGCACCGCTACACCCTCATGATCGGCCGCACCCACGGTGTTCACGCCGAGCCGATTACCTTTGGCTTTAAGCTGGCAGGGTGGCTGGCCGAGTGCCTGCGCCACCAAGAGCGCCTAGCTCGCCTGCGGGAAGTGGTGGCGGTGGGCAAGATCTCTGGCGCCGTGGGCACCTACGCCAACGTGCCTCCCCAGGTGGAGCAGTTGGCCTGCGCTCGCCTGGGCCTGAAGCCCGATACAGCCTCGACACAGGTAACCTCGCGGGATCGCCACGCTGAATACGTGCAAACCTTGGCTTTGATTGGCTCTTCCCTAGAGCGCTTTGCTACTGAAATCCGCCACCTGCAGCGAACAGAGGTACTGGAGGCTGAGGAGTACTTTGCCCCCGGCCAAAAGGGATCCTCTGCTATGCCCCACAAGCGCAACCCCATCAAGGCGGAACAACTGACGGGGCTGGCCCGTCTCCTGCGCGGGTATGCCGTCTCGGCCCTAGAAAACATTCCCCTTTGGCATGAGCGGGACATCTCCCACAGCTCCGTAGAGCGGGTCATCCTGCCGGATGCCTCCATCCTCTGCCACTACCTGCTGGTGAACATGGCGGAGCTGGTGGGCCAGCTGCAGGTTCACGCTCGCAACATGGAGCGCAATCTCAACCTCTACGGCGGCGTCATCTTCAGCCAGCAGGTGCTGCTGGCTTTGGTGGAGAAGGGCCTTAGCCGCGAGGAAGCCTACCGCCTGGTGCAGGAAAATGCTCACCGCGCCTGGAACCAGCCGCAGGGGGACTTTCGCGCCAATCTGCTGGCGGATCCCCGGGTGATGGCTCACCTCAGCGAGGCGGAACTGCAGGCTTGTTTTGATCCGCGGCGCCACCTAACCCATTTGGACGAGATCTTTGCCCGCCTGGGCATTTGAGGATCCCCTATGGCTTGGCAGCGGCAGCACGTCTTGGGCTTGGCGGATTTTACTCCCGAAGAATACCAGATGGTTTTGCAGACCAGCGCCAGTTTCCAGGAGGTGTTGACGCGGCGGTTGCCCAAGGTGCCCACCCTGCAGGGGAAGGTGGTGGTGACGCTGTTCTTCGAGCCTTCCACCCGCACTCGTTCCAGTTTTGAGCTGGCGGCCAAGCGCCTTTCGGCAGATGTGCTCAACTTTTCCCCAGGCACCTCTTCCTTGAGCAAAGGGGAGACGCTCTTGGATACGGCCCGCACCTTTCTGGCCATGGGATCCGATCTCTTGATCGTTCGCCATGCCCAGGCAGGAGTGCCCCAACAATTAGCTGCCGAGATCGACCGCCGCGGATCCCCTGTGGGCGTTCTCAATGCCGGGGATGGCCTGCACGAACATCCCACCCAAGGTTTGCTGGACTTGTTTACCCTCTGCAGCCATCTGGATCCCCGGCGTCCTCGTCTGGAGTTGCTGCAAGGGATCAAAATCGCCATTGTCGGCGATATTCTCCACTCGCGGGTGGCCCGCTCCGATATCTATGCCTTGGTGACTGCCGGAGCTGAGGTTCACTTAGCCGGCCCTCCCACCCTGTTGCCCAAGGATTTTGCCCAGTTTGTACCCGGCCATACGCTCCCTGTCCATTGGCAGCTAGAGCCTGCCCTCAAAGGGGCGCGTTTTGTCATCACCTTGCGCCTGCAACAGGAGCGCATGGGCGAGTTCCTTCTCCCCAGCCTGCAGGAATACCACCACCTTTTCGGCCTCACGCGGCAGCGGCTGCGCCTGTGCCACCCAGAGGTGAGGGTTTTACACCCCGGCCCGGTCAATCGCGGTGTGGAACTCAGCTCCGAGGTAATGGAGGATCCCGGCTTGAACCTGATTGAGCAGCAGGTCACCCACGGCGTGGCGGTGCGCATGGCCCTGCTGTACCTCATGGGGGGCGGGCGGATCCCAGCCTAGAGCCCAGATCTTTCTCTGCTCGGGGAACATGTAGAGCTGCCCCACGTCTAGAAGGTTGGAGTCTATCTTCTAACCAATTCTCTCTGCCAAAAGCCGAAAGAATCTCTGGGCGGGGCTTTTCCCCACCTGCTGAAATCATGTCCAAGCTTGCCGAGAGGTGAGCAACATCTTTGTCTCAAATTTTACACATCTTGGATCTGGATCGAGTTTTTTGCAGCCGTCTAAGCTTAGCTCTTATTCAAGTTGTGTCCGTTTGATTGGTTGTCAAATGAGATAGAAGTTCAGCAGTATAAGCCTTTTCGCGGATCCTGGGCTCCAGGATCCTGATTTTGCTGAAATCCAAACTGGCCAAGACCACCAGATGGAAAATCGAGGTTTGGAAACGAGCCAGCACACTCAAAAATATCGATTTTTCTCTTGACTTAACCCAAAGTTAACCTTTAGATATCCCTCCGTTAACTTTGAGGTTATAGGGTTGAAGATGTTGATTTGCCACAGATATTACCTATGCGAACCCTGCTTTCTGCTTTCTCCCTCACCGCTCTAACAGTAGGATTTCTAACAGCGACCTCGGCTCAAGCCCAAACCGTGCAAATCTCCGGGGCGGGCGCGACCTTTGCGGCTCCTTTGCTGCAACGTTGGTTTGACGCCTACAACCGCACCGTAGACCCCACTGTGCAAGTCAGCTATCAGTCTGTCGGTAGTGGTGCTGGCCTAGAGCAGGTGATCAATGGCACTGTGGACTTCGGCGCTTCCGAGGCGCCTTTCTCCGGTGCTCGCCTGGAAAGCTTCCGAGCTAAATACGGCTATGAGCCCCTACAGTTGCCTCTGGCGGGAGGGTCCATCGAGTTTGCCTATAACCTGCCCGGCATTGAAGGCGGAGAGCTCATCCTGAAGCGGAAAACCTACTGCGGCATCGTGACCGGCGAGATCACTCGCTGGGACGACATTCGCATCAAGGCCGAGAACCCAGGTATAGCAAACAAGCTGCCACCCCTGGACATCACCTGGGTACACCGCTCTGATGGTTCTGGGACTACCTTTGTGTTCACCAACCACATCAGAACTGTTTGCCCTAATTGGACAGCCGGTGCTGGTACTTCTGTCGAGTGGCCTGTTGGCATTGGAGCCCAAGGGAATGAGGGCGTAGCCGCCACCATCAAGCAGGAGCCAGGGGCAATTGGCTACGTGAACCAGTCCTATGCCAAGCTGGAAAAGATGACCACTGCTCGCTTGGAAAACAAAGCGGGCAACATTGTTGGGTTCTCGACTGAGGCAGCTACCTCGGCGCTTGATGCTCCCATTCCTGATGACTTTGCGCTGTTGGTGCCCGACCCTGAAGGGCCAAATGACTACCCAATCGTGGGCTTGTTCTGGGTGATGCTGTACCGCGAGTATCCCGATCAGCAGAAGCTGACCAAGCTGGTGGAGGCTCTGAAGTGGACCCAGGGGCCAGAGGGTCAAGCCATCACCAAGGAGCTGGACTACATCCCTATGCCTGAGGCGGCTATCCAGCGGATCTTTGCAGAGCTGGATGCCATCACCGTTAACCCCAATGCGGTGCGATGACTGGGTTGCAGCCTGAACTCCACTAGAGTGGAGCTGGTGGCCGGCTGAGGAGGCAGATGAGGCTTTCTCGGTCGGCTGCTGGGCTTACCTTGCACGGTGGGATTTTTAGGAAAGTTTTGAACCGAAGATGATCATGGGAGAGAGGCTATGACTTCAGCGGCTACGGGTTATGGTTCACCACCAAACCCGGATATCGATGTTGACATTGAGAAAAAGGCGAGCCTGTCTCGGGCTGTTGATGTGGGCTTTGTCCGCCTGACGCTGGCCTTGGCAGGGTTTGCCGGCATTATCCTCATCTGGGTGATTCTTCAAACCACCGAAGCGGCTCTGCCGGCGATTCAGCAGTTTGGCTTGGGCTTCCTGGTTACTGCCCGCTGGAACCCGGTGGAAAACATCTACGGGGTGCTACCACAGATTTATGGCAGTTTGGTAACCTCTCTGGTGGCTTTGATTTTTGCCATCCCTCTGGGCATTGGCACTGCCATCTTCCTGGCGGAAGGTTTTGCCCCCAAGTGGGTAACGGAGCCGATTGGCTTTGCCGTTGAGCTGATCGTGGCCATTCCCAGTGTGGTGCTGGGGCTGTGGGGGATCTTTGTGCTGATTCCAGCAGTGCGGCCCATCTTTCGAGCCATTAACCAGACGCTGAGTTGGATCCCTTTCTTGGGTGGCCCGGCTCCGCGGGGGCCCAGCTTGTTGATAGTGGCTGTGGTGCTGGGGATCATGATCTCTCCCATCATCATCTCCATTACCCGCAGTACCCTTGAATCTCTGCCACGCAGCCTAAAAGAGGGCGCTTTGGCTCTGGGGGCAACCCGCTGGGAGACCCTCTTAACGGTGATGATCCCTGCCGGCCTGTCGGGCATTGTCAGCTCGATCATGCTGGCGCTGGGGCGGGCCCTGGGAGAGACCATGGTAGCGGCCATGCTTTCCGGCAACGCCAACCGCATCAATATCTCCCTAATGCAGCCGGGATCCACTATTACTGGCTTGATTGCCTCTCAGTTTGGCGAGGCAGGACGCTTGCAGGTTTCGGCTCTCATGTATGCCGGCGTGGTGCTGATGGTGCTGACGTTATTGGTCAACATTGTTGCCGAGATCATCATCCGCAAGTTTCAAAACTTGGAGCAGTAACTTGGGAAGCAGAAAGAAGATAAAGGAGCACTGTTATCATGTCCGACTCAGCACAGCTTGCCCCTGAGAAGGTTGACATCGACATTACTCGTGCCGCCATTGCCCCTGTCCGCAATTACACAGGCATTGTCCTAACCCTGCTGAGTGGCCTCTTTGTGGCGGTGATCATAGCTTCCCTATCTTGGGTGCTGTGGGATGTGGGCAAGGAAGGCATCCAGCGGATAAATTGGGATGTCCTCACCCAGACCCGCTACCCTGCCCCTGGCCTGGCGGAAGGGGGCTTTGGTCACGCAATTGTCGGCAATTTAATGGTGCTGGCTACGGGGGCGGCTTTGAGCTTTCCCTTCGGCATCTTGGCGGCAGTGTACTTGTCTGAATTCGGTCGCGGCACCCGCTTGGCTTATCTGGTTAAGTTTTCCTGCAATGTGCTCACGGGGGTACCGGCCATTCTCTGCGGCCTGTTTGCCTATGCTGTGGTGGTGAGGGGATCCGGCTTTTCGGCTTTCTCGGGAGGGGTGGCTTTTGGCGTGCTGATGCTGCCGATTGTCGTCCGCTCCACCGAGGAGGCGTTGCTGCTGGTTTCGCCCGACATGCGCTTGGCTTCCCTTGGCCTGGGCTCAAATCGCTTTCAGACCACAATGCGCGTTGTTTTGCCGGCAGCGGCACCGGCCATCGTAACCGGGCTAATCCTGGCTTTGGCCCGAGCGGCAGGCGAGGCTGCACCTCTGCTCTTTACCGCCTTCAACAACAATTTCTGGTCTACTGATCTCTTTGGCCCGGTGGCTACCTTGCCGGTGATGGTCTACTTTTTCTCCATCATTCCCTACAGGGTGCAGCAGGAGCTGGCTTGGGCGGGCGCTTTGGTTTTGTTAGCCATTGTTTTGGCGGCCAGCTTGATCGCTCGCTTTTTGGTGTACAAGACCAGGAAATAGCCTGAGGATTCTCAACAAAGTCTTGAATCGAACTCTTCGTCGAACTCTAGCTCTTTTTGTGAGTGCTGCCATGCAAACTCAATCTCTTAACCAGACCTCTTACGTTTTCAGGACCGAGAACCTGAATGTCTACTATGGCTCCAATCTGGCGGTAAAAAATGTTACTCTGGACATCCCAGCCCGACAGATTACTGCGTTTATCGGCCCTTCCGGCTGTGGCAAAAGCACGATTCTGCGCTGTTTTAACCGCACCAACGATTTGATCCCCGGTGCTCGTGTAGAGGGCAAGCTCACCTACCACGGCAAGGATCTCTACGCCAAAGAGGTCGATCCGGTGGCGGTGCGGCGGCGTATCGGCATGGTCTTCCAAAAACCCAATCCCTTCCCCAAAAGCATTTACGACAACGTGGCCTACGGCCCGCGGGTGCTGGGGATGAAGGTAGACTTGGACGAGGTGGTGGAAACCTCGCTGAAACGGGCTGCCCTCTGGGATGAAGTCAAAGACAAGTTGAAAGAAAATGGTCAGTCGCTGTCGGGAGGGCAGCAGCAGCGCTTGTGTATTGCCCGCGCTCTGGCGGTACAGCCGGATGTGATTTTGATGGATGAGCCCTGTTCGGCACTGGATCCCATTTCCACCCGCCGCATTGAGGAGCTGATGAAGGAGCTGGAGGAGGAATATACCATCATCATCGTCACCCACAACATGCAGCAGGCCAGCCGCGTCTCGGATATGACGGCTTTCTTCAGCGTGGAGCTGGTGGGATCCAACCGTGTGGGCGAGCTGATTGAATTTGACAGAACTGAAGTCATCTTCAACAGCCCCACCAAGCAAGCCACAAGAGATTATGTGGAGGGCCGCTTCGGCTAATCGACCTGGCCGGACAGGGATCCTTCCCATACTGTTCTCGGCAAACCCTTTTGCAGGCAATTTCTGCCGATGATGGAGTCTGAAGAACCGTTGCACCCAAATACGGATACCTATGATCGTTGCCGCTCCTGACAAGCTGCAGGCTTTGCGTTCTGACTTAGAGGGTATTGAGATCATCACTGATCCGGCTCAGGTGGCCAAGTTGTCGTTGGATTTTTACCACTACAGCCCCGTGCTGAGCCGACAACTGAGCGACAAGCGGGGAGATTTGGTGGTGCGCCCCGCCGATGAGGCCGAGGTGATGCGGGTGGCAGCGGCCTGTGCCAGGCTGCGGATCCCGGTTACGGTGCGCGGTGCCGGTACCGGTAATTACGGCCAATGTATCCCGCTGGCCGGGGGTGTGATCCTGGACATGGGCAAGCTCAACCAGGTGCTTTGGGCAAAGCCGGGCTTGGCGCGGGTGCAGGCGGGAGCCAAGTTGATGGCCATCGACAAACACACCCGGGAGATGGGCTGGGAGATCCGCATGGCTCCTTCCACCTATCGCACGGCCACCATCGGGGGGTTCATTGCCGGCGGCAGCGGCGGCATTGGCTCTGTGACCTACGGCCAACTGCGGGATCGCGGCAACATCTTGGGTTTGCGGGTGGTCACCCTGGAGGAAGAGCCGCGGGTGCTGGAGCTGCGGGGAGACGAGGTGTTCCAAGTGAGCCATGCCTGGGGCCTGAATGGGATCATCACCGAGGTGGAGATTCCGCTGGCGCCTGCTTACCCTTGGGCAGAGCTGGTGGTGGCTTTTCCCCCCGCAGGAGGGTTTATGCCCTGTGCCCATTTTGGCCAGGCCCTGGGCGATGCGGATGGGATCATCAAGAAGATGATCAGCCTGCACGCTTGGCCGATCCCCAGCTACTTTGCACCGCTGCGGGGTCATTTGCCAGAGGGATCCGCTGTGGCCCTGTTGATGGTGGCCGAATGCAGCCTGGAGCCGCTGTTGGAGCTTGTCCGGGAACATGGGGGCCAAGTGGTTTACAACAAAACGGCCCAGGAGGCCAGCAAGGGAATCTCGCTGGGGGAATTTTCTTGGAACCACACCACTTTGCACTGCCGCAGCGTGGATCCCAGCCTGACTTATTTACAATCGGCTTTTCCCGCCGATCGGGAGCTGAAGCTGGTGCAGCACATGTACGAGTATTTTGGCGACGAAGTGCTGATGCACCTGGAGTTGATTCGCATCAACGGGCAAGCTACCCCCGTCGGCCTGCAAATTGTCCGCTTTACCACCGAAGAGCGTCTAAACGAGATCATGCGCTACCACGAAGAGCAGGGAGTATTTATTGCCAACCCCCACACTTTCATCATCGAAGACGGCGGGCGCAAAGTGATGGATCCGCGCCAGATTCGTTTCAAAGAAGAAGTGGATCCCTATGGGTTGCTTAATCCGGGCAAGATGCGCACCTGGCAGGAGCGCACCTCTGCTTGAGGAATAGCAACAGTAGCACAGCAATTGGCCTTGGTCTATCTGTATTGCCCATGTTTAATCCCTGATGGATTGTCTGGGCAGGACAACACCAGTCCAAAGCTCTACAGTCAGTACTGTGGGAATGCTGTCCACCGTTAAATGCTTTGTGGTGTGGACTGTCAAACTTCCGGCAGCCAGTCCTCTGCAAGCACCAACTCTGGGGAGTAGGGGCAGACATCTGGAAATGTCGAGATTTCTATCCCCGTTTGCCTGGCTGCTTGGCGGCGCGCCCGTTGATAACTCTCTTCAAGTTGCTCTACCAGATAACCTTTTAGGCTAGGGCTATCTTCTATGGCCAATCCGATTTGGGTTCGCGCATCTGTAATGGAATCTAGCCAGCTATCTGAACGGCGCTGAGGTTGATACTGCCACTTGAGTAGATGCAGCAGAAGGCGAGTTAATTGACTGGTAATCCCTCGTCGTTCGCTCTTACCCAAATTCTCAACCTCTTCAATTAAGTGTGCTATGTCAATTTCATGCCAGCGCCTTTCCCGCAATAGCCGGGTTGTTCGGTCAATCCACAAGTTAAAGTCTGTCGAGTATAGATTGCTCATAGCTTTGTCCTGCTGAAAAATAGGGTCGCGATAATTATGAAATCCAGACTACGTCCTTCTTGAGTTTACTACAATAATGCCTGTAACACCTGAGTTCTCAACCGTCTGGGAGCAGAGCACTCTGGTGATAAACCTTATCCAGACAACTCTTTCTATGGTCATTTCGACTTAAACCGGAACACTGCACCCACACCTAGGGTGCACCGAGCCAGAAGGCTGTTCTCAATAGCCCAGGCGTCTTACCCTAAACTGAAGCGACTGTATTTGACGAAGAGTGGATGGAGAGGGTGCATCTGTGGAGAAAGGTTCGAACAAATGCTTTAACTGCCATAGTAGTTGATGGCTAAAGCTCCCACCAGAGTAAGCTGAAAGACCAAGATCACGAAGTAGAAAATGGCGCGGGGCTTGAACAGAGTGAGCATCAAGCCTATGGCTTTCAAGTCTACTATCGGCCCAAACACCATAAAAGCCAACAGGGATCCCGGCGTGAAGGTGGCGGCAAAGGAGAGGGCGAAAAAGGCATCCACCGTCGAGCAGATGGAGATGATCCCGGCCAGGGCCATCATGATCAGGATTGAGAGCAATGCATCTTGGCCATAATCCAGCACAAACGAACGCGGGATCACCGTTTGAATCAGGGCGGCCATCGCCGAGCCCAAGATGAGCACGGATCCCAATTCGCGGATCTCCCTGGCCCAGGTCTGCAGCAGGAGAACTCCTTTTTGTCCCCTGGAGGGAGAAGGCGCAGCGGCCAGAGCAGAGCGATACACATCTTCAGCCGTTTGTAAAGTGGCCAGAGATCCGCCAGAGGCCCCTTGAGCAGGGCTCTGGGATCCAATCCAGAAGGTGCCCCCCTGCAACAACGGCGAGCGGGAGATGTTCTTCGGATCAGCTTCTTGGGAGCAATTGCGCTGCAGCTCCCGCCAGACTGACGGCTGCAACAGAGGCTGGAAATCCTTTTGCAGGCTGAAGATCAAGCCGACGACAACCGCAATGCCGAAGGAAAAGAGAACTCGGTAGATCACCAGCTCCGGCATGGAGCGAAAGGCAATCCAAGTAGAAAAGATCACCACCGGGTTAAACACCGGCGCCGCCAACAGAAAGGCCACCGCCACGTGGGGTGGGATCCCTTTGATCACCAGTTGACGGGCCACCGGCAGGTTGCCGCACTCGCACACCGGGAAAAAGAATCCTAAAGCGCCACCGGCCACCGCGCTGCCGATTTTGCCTTTGGGCAGGAAACGGGCCAACTGGGATCCCTCGACAAACACCGCCAGCAGCCCCGATAGAAACACCCCTAGCAGCAAAAATGGCATTGCCTGCACCACAAGGCTCAGAAACAGGGTGAACCCGTCTCGCCAAAGGGGAGAGTCTAAAAGGCTCAACACACCGCCTCACGCACAATTTGGGCCTTACTGAGTTTGGATCCCGGCCCAGCGCCCTGTCAAACGGCTCTCAACCCCGCTCTTCTATAGGGATGTAGCGTTGCTGGCGTTCACCTGTGTACACCTGGGTGGGTCGGAAAAGCCGATTATCGGACAACTGCTCCCGCCAATGGGCCAGCCAACCCGCCGCTCGGGCAATGGCAAACACCGGTGTAAACAAATCTTCTGGGATCCCCAGCTTGGCGTAGACCAACCCTGAGTAGAAGTCCACATTCGGGTAGATCCCCTTCGGCCCTAGCAACTCCTCGCACACCCGTTCCACTTCCAGGGCGATGTCGTAGTACTTGTCGTGGCCGTAGCGCTCAAACAGCTCCTCAGCCAGCCGCTGCAGGATGGTGGCCCGTGGATCCTTCACCTTGTAGACTCGGTGCCCCATGCCCATGATGCGCTGTTTTTTGGCCAGTTTCTCCTCGATAAACGAGCGCACATTTTCCACCGAGCCAATTTGCCGCAGCAGCATCATCACCTGTTGGTTGGCCCCCCCGTGCAACAGCCCCGAAAGGGTACCCACCGCCGTGGCCAGGCTGCTGTAAGGGTTAGCCAGCGTGGAAGCGCTCACCAGAAGGGCAAACGTGGAGGCATTGACTGTGTGCTCGGCGTGCAGGATCAGGCAGATGTCAAAAATGCGGGCCAACCAGGGATCCGGCTTCTTGCCCGAGAGCATGTACAGAAAGTTGGAAGCGTGATCCAGACTATCGTCCGGGGGAATGGGATCGTTGCCCTGTCGCATCTGGTGGAACATGGCCACCATGGTCGGCAGCTTGGAGAGCAAGCGGGTGACGGTGCCGAATACATAGTCGGGATCCATCTCCCGCAGCGGGTAAAACAGCCCCAAGCCCGCCACACAGGTTTGCAGAGCATCCATCGGGTTGCCCGACTCTGGAAACGACTTGATCATGTCGCGGATGCGGTATTTCACCCGTCGATGACTGCGGATTGCCTGGTCAAAATTGTCCAGCTCCGATTGGGTCGGCAGCTTGCCAAAGATCAGCAAGTAGGCTGTCTCCAGAAAGGTACTGTGGGCGGTCAATTCCTCGATGGGGATGCCCCGATATTCCAGGATCCCCGCCTGGCCATCCACAAAACTAATGTTGGAGCGTGTGGCCGGAACGCCTTCCAAGCCTGGTCTGTATTCGCCATCCGCCATGGTCGGATCCTTAGAGCAAGTATTTCCTAGATAATGATGAATCAATAATGATGAATCAAGGGTTGCCAAAGGTGCCTGGAACCCAACCCCTTGCTCCCCTCGGGCAGTACTGACCCCGCTTCGCTACAGTAAAGCAAATTTTGGATCCCTGTAGCCAAATGCTGCCCCTGTCATCCTTCACAGAGAGCTGGGCTGGGATCCGCCTTCTATCTTGCAACAGCTCCCGCTGCCCGACGCAAAAATTGTTGCTATGGTGAGAACTGCGCCCGGCTTGAGGGATCTTGGCGCCTGCCGGAGCCGTGAAAGTTCGCTCCCCCGCTTGGAGATCGGCATCGATGTCGGATACTGCTCAAACTCACCTTGGCTCCAGCCCAGTGCAAGGACTGGAGTACGTGGTGCTGGGAGTGGCCACTTGCTTCCAGCAGGATCAGGAAGGTCGCCTGGTAGAGGTTTTGGTGGCCGAGCCGGTGCCTGCTGCCGATTTGGACTGCCTGGCCCAAGAACGCCGCAGCACTTCCTATGTTCTCCTCTACGCCACAACCTACGCCGAGATCGTGAACAACGGGATCCCAACTTTGCCTGCCGATGTTTTCCCGCCAGGGGTGTTGTTGGGAGAAGACTTCGTGGAACGGGTGCAGGCAGCGGCCCGCACCTATCGCAGCAAGCCCCAGTTTCGCCATATCCCCCTGCACCAAACCTGCACTCCAGAGCGGGGGGTGTTTAAGCTCAATCACAGCGTTGAGCCCCGACGGATCCTCAACGCGGTTGTGGAGGTGAAGGATGCCGACAACATCAAACAGCACCCCCACACCCATCAACGGCTCTGACTCACTGGGCTGTACGGGTCAGACGTGCCCTGGAAAGCAGGTTGAACCGCCACTCTGGGCTAGGCTTCGGGATCCCTCTACCCTTCTGGAGCAGGTACGCAGCGGTCAGGTTTGGCTGGTTAAGGGAATGGGATCCCATGGGCTGTTGCTGGAGAAAGCTCATATTGTCGAGCTGCTGGAGTTTGGTGCAGCCGTCGGCCTGGCCATCGATCGCGATTGCCGAGCGGTTTTGCCGATCGCGTAAGCGGGACGGAGTCCTTTTGGCCAAGTGTATCTGCAGGCCCCTGCCACTTTTTTGGAGCGTCAGCTAGAAATCGTAGGAGCCCCGCACTGTACCCGTAGGGTCAGTGCCGGGAGGAATGCGCTTTGATGAAGTACAATGAACTTA